>CANKTP010000044.1 GCA_947486375.1 Candidatus Hydrogenedentota bacterium
ATCGGGGTCGCCCTTGATCCGCTGGAGGACCTCCATCCCGTCCACCTTGGGCATTTTCAGGTCGAGCAGCACCACCGAGGGCTGGTCGTCGCCGCGGGCCGTGAAGGCGCCGCGCCGGTAAAGATAGTCGAGCGCTTCCGCCCCGTCGCGCAGATGGAGCACCTCGTTGGCCAGGTGGTATTCGGCCAGGGCCTCGAGGGCCAACTCGGCGTCGTTCGGGTCGTCCTCGACGAGCAGGATGCGGGCCAGGGAGATCATGGGTACTCCTTTCCGGGATGACGAATAGTGGGTGGAATTACTGGAAATAGGACATGGGACGTATGGGACGTATGGGACGTATGGGAGCATAATCGATTCTTGTCGGGGGCGTCTTCAAGGAAACTTTTCTCGCGATCCCCGTCCAGGGACGCGAGCGGCAAAAGCCGCCGACACAACATATCTCCCATTCGTCCCATAACTCCCATTCGTCCCATAGGTCCCATTCGTCCCATGTCCTTTTTACAACCTTCTTTTGCGATGAATTACCCCGATGGTTTCAACGTGAAATAGAAGGTCGCGCCGCGGCCTTGCTCGGCCTCGGCCCAAATCCGGCCGCCCTGGCGCTCGACGATCCGGCGCGCGATGGCCAGGCCGATCCCTGTCCCCTCGAACTCGTCGGCCCGGTGCAGCCGCTGGAACACGCCGAACAGCTTGTGCGCGTAGCTCATGTCGAACCCGGCGCCGTTGTCGCGCACGAACAGTATCACGCGGTCGCCCTCGTGCCCGGCGCAGCCCACCTCGATCTCGGCCGGGTCCCGTTGGCGGCTGTATTTTACCGCGTTATCGAGCAGGTTGACGAACACTTGCCTGAGCAGGGCCGAATCGCCGGCCACGGCGGGCAGCGGCGGGATTGTCCAGGCGATGTTCCGGTCCCCCTTCGATTCCTCGAGTTTTCGCACGATGTCCCGCACCACATCGTCGATCGAGACCTCGCTCTCGCGCATCTCGGCGCGGCCTATCCGCGAGAACGCCAGCAAGTCGTCGATCAGGACGGCCATCTCGCGGCTCGACTCGATGATGGTGTCCAAGTAATGCAGGGCTTTCTCCGGCAGTTGCCCGTCCGTCGCCTTCGCCAGCATCTCGCCGTAGCCCGAAATATGCCGCAAGGGCGCGCGCAAATCGTGCGACACCGAGTAGGAAAAGGACTCGAGCTCCTCGTTGGCGGACTCGAGCCGCCGGTTGACGGCCTGGATCTCCTGGGAATTCCGGAATGCCTCGGCCTCGAGTTGCTCCATCCGGATGCCCGCTTCCCCGGGGCCGACCCCGGGGGACGTTTTCTGCCGCACGAACTCGGTCACGTCCTCGACCCGGTGAACAATATACTCGAGTTTACTGTCCGCGCCGAACACGGGCGAGTTGATCGGGCTCCAATAGCGCTCGACGAAAACGCCGTCCGATCCCCGGATGTTGTATTTCTGGATGGCCATCGTGTCGGCGGCGCCGGTCTCGCGCACGCGGTCGAACGAGGCCCCCAGGTTGGCGACGCCCGTGGCGGCGGGGTCATCGGGATCGTCGGGGAAGGCGTCGAAGAGGTGTCGGCCCACGAGAAACTCGCGGGTGGTCATGGTCGCCTCGAGGAAAGCGTTGCTGGCCCCGGTGATATCGAGGGCGGGCGTCAGGACCAGGTACATGCCGGGCAGCGACTCGAAGAGGTTCTCGAACACGGCGCGGCTGTGGCGCAATGCGGTCTCCGAGTCCCTCAGTTGTGCGATCGACGCCACCAAGGCCGCCGTGCGCTGCTCGAGTTCGGCGTTTAGCCGGCGGAGATCGTTTTCGGCCTGCTGGCGTTTGCCCGCGGCATGATTGACGCCCAAGAAGGCCGCCATAAACATCGCGAAACCAACGAGCATCCCCGCGGCAATCGCCGCGTGCGCGGTCGTGCCCAACGTTTCCGATTCTTGCCGGTGGATATTGAGGTCCGCTTCCGCGGCGGCTTGCAGCCGCTCAATTTCCGCGCGGACGCCATCCATGTGGTGTTGGCCGCTTTCGAGTCGGGCGCGCAGGGCTGACTCCGTGAGCTCGACATCGCGCGAGGCGATGGATTCCCGCCAAAACTCGAATGCCCCGGTGGCGAGGCGCTCGAGTTCGACCGTGCCATCGAGATCGCTGGTCGAGTACCGGCGAAAGTTCTCCAATTCTTTGTAGTAGTCGCCCCTCGCGGCGGCGAAGGCGTCCGTATATTCGGCGTCGCCCGTAATTCGGTGACCGCGGGCGCTGGTTTGCGCTCTGAGGGTATCATCCAAGATGAGGGAGCCCGCGTCGTGGTACCTCTCGGCCATGCGTACACGCTCACTCGCCTCGCCCGCCGCGTTCAGGCTGCGGCTCGTGATGGTGCCAACGAACATCAAGGCAATCATGCCGCAAATGAACGCGCCCGCGCTCCTTGGGTCAATCGTCCACCGCAGGTCTCGCCGCCAAGCCACAAGGGCGATGCCCGTTCCCAAGACGAAGAACAGCATGATGGTATGCAGGGCCATGCTCGAGGCCCCGAACCAGCCCGACGTGCCGAGCATCGAGGTGGAAACGGACAGTAACATCGCGAGCGCATACCCCGCGGCTACCACGCCCAGGATCATCGCCCCGCCCAGGGCCGGAACGGACGCGACCGCACCCGCCAATATCCACAATGAAGCCGACAGCAGGACAAACGACAGCGCCGTGTCCGGCGCCACCCGGCCGGGGTGCAAGGTGCCGGGCGCACCGGGTGCATCGCCGAACAGCACCCGGTCAATGCCAAGGCTGACGCCAAAGATGTATTCGCAGAGGGTCAACCCGGCAATAAGACCGGCCGAGAGCGCGCAGTACCGCGCGGCGCGGGCCTTAACTGGGGACGAAGACGCGGCAGCGAGCATCAGCGCCGACCCCATCAAGATGAAGCAGACGGCGGTATTGGGCTTCATGGTATTCCACCCGGGCAGGATGCTTTTCAAGAGCGCGATGTCGAGCGCCCAGCCGAAGAGGACCGATATCCCCACGAAAACAGGCAGCCCCCCCGCCAGCCGAACCAGCGCGGTTGTCGTTCGATCCATTCGATTGGTGGGATAGTTCATCGTCATCTGCACACCCGAAGCGTCTTCATCGCGAATTGGCGAAGAGAAGACACCGGTCGATATGGGGCGAGCCCTACTGCCCGGCGAGATTCACGTGAGATTCGCATTATTGCAGATCGCTATCCGATTTGCAAATGGGCGGAGTTGGGTTCCGTTTCGCATTGTGCCCCGGGGCGCATTACGGGAACCTTACGCGCTGCCTGGGAGCGATTCGCTTTCGGACGTTTGCATCCCGGGGCGCGATCTCCCATACTTCCCGCCCGGCGGAAAGCCGGAATACGCATGGCCCCGAGTCAGGGTGCCGGTCAGGGAAACGGATACCGGCGCCGGCGGGCAACAGGAACCACCACGGAGACCCACGAATGCGAAAGATGGAACCGGGCCGCGAGGCCTATTTCGAGGGAAAATACGTCCCCTCGGCTGAGGCGAAAATCAGCATCATGACCCACGCCTTCAACTATGGCACCGGCCTGTTCGAAGGCATCCGCGGCTACTACAACAAGGAAGAGAATAATGTGCTGATTTTCCGCCTGCCCGAGCACATCGACCGCATCTCGCGGAATTGTAAGATTTTGAACATTCAGGTTCCCGAAACCCCCAAGGACATCGAGGCCATCTGCGTCGAGTTGGTCAAGCGCAGCGGGTTCAGGGAAGGGGTCTACCTTCGCCCCATCTGTTACAAAAGCGATTGCAGCCTCGGACCAAAGGTCCACGACGTCGGCTCGAGCCTATGTTGCTACGTGATCAAGCTCGGCGACTACATCAACATCGAGACCGGCCTCGACGTGGCCGTGGCCTCCTGGCGCCGACTCTCCGACAACGCCATCCCCAGCCGCGCGAAGACGACCGGAAGTTACGTCAACTCCTCCCTCGCCTCGACCGAGGCCGCTCAGGCGGGATTCGACGAGGCCATCGTGCTCCGTGAAAATGGTTCCGTCGCCGAGGGCAGCGCGATGAACGTCTTCATGGTCCTGAATGGGAAGCTCATCACGACGCCCCCCTCCGCCGACATCCTGATCGGCATCACCCGCAACACGATCATGGAGCTCGCCCGCGAGGAGCTGGGCATCGAGGTCGTCGAGCGCGACATCGCCCGCACCGAACTGTATGTCTGCGACGAAATCTTCTTCTGCGGCACCGGCGCCCAAGTCGCCCCGGTGCGCTCGGTCGACCGCCGCGTCATCGGCGATGGGAAAGTCGGGCCCATCTCGAAGAAGCTCCAAGACCTTTATTTCGATGTCGTCCAAGGGAAGGTCAAGAAGTACCGGCATTGGTGTACGCCGTGTTACTAGGCAAGGCGGGGGATTCGGCCCTTGGCCAGTGAGGCCGCGCTGCGCGAGGTCATCTGTGAGATTGGCCGCCGCATGTACGCGCGCAACCTCGTCGCCGCGACCGACGGCAATCTCAGCGTCCGCCTTGGCGCGGACCGATTCCTTTGCACGCCGAGCGGGGTGTCGAAGGGGTTCATGAAACCCGGCGATCTCGTGATCGCGAACGGCCACGGCGAAAAAATCGAGGGCACCGGCAAGGTCACCTCCGAGTTTTTCACCCACCTCGCGGCGTATGAGGAACGTCCGGATGTCCAAGCCGTCGTCCACGCGCACCCGCCCCATGCGGTCGCATTCACGCTGGCCGGGCTGTCGCTCGTGGAACCCGTGTTACCCGAGGTTGTCTACGCCCTCGGTGGCGTGCCAACCGCCCCCTATGCAACCCCCGGCACGCGCGACGGGGCCGACGCGATCCGCGCACTGATTCGCGAGTGCGACGCGGTGTTGTTGCCCCGGCATGGCTCGGTTACCGTGGGCCGCGACCTGATGGACGCCTATCTCAAGCTGGAAAAGATCGAGCACGCCTGCCAGACGCTTTTGCTCGGCCGGATGCTTGGCGAAACGGCGCCACTCGACCGGGCTAAGGTGAAAAAACTGCACGCCCTGGGCAGGAACTACGGCGTCACGGGACGGTTGTACGAGGAACGAGGCCCATAATCAAGACTGGGGATGATTGAGGCGCGAGTCATACGATCATCCTCCATCGACGGGTTTGGTTCACGCTTGCGGTTCAGGTGGCCAGCAGGCTCTCCACCTCGATATCCTCGTCCACTTGGGGCCAGTGAATGCCGACACCGCCGCCAATCAATCGCCAGTCCCCGCGCTGGGGTTCCGTCGCCCGCAATAGTCTCGGAAACCATTGGAGTGGCGCGGAAATCTCGCGCCCATCGGCGAGCACGACCCGAATCGAATCCTCCGAAAAAAACACGCCGCGCGCGAGCGCCTCAATCTTTCCGGCCAAAATGCTCATGCCATTTCCTTTCAATCCGCAGGCGGTGGCGCTCGATAAGCCTGGCGATTTCGTTCAGCTCGTGCGAGCGAAAGTTCCGCGATTTTGCAAGTTCAAGCGGTTGCAGCCAATATTTTGCGTGCGCTTCGTCCCGCTCGACATGAACGTGCATCGGCTCCCCACGATCCAGGCTGAAAAAAAAGAAACGATACCCTTCAAGGTTCTCGAATATAGTGGGCATTCGCTCGCCGGATCCCGTGGGCCGCTACACCCTAAAAATACGCCTAAGCCGTGGAATCTGCAACCGTCCGCTAAAAGCGATTTTTGGTAATTCGGGGACGGGCTACGAATTACGCAAATACGCGAGGGGACTGGCTCCGCCTTTTGCCCGGTGGTTTGGGCAAAACGCGGTGCCTGTCCCAGTCAATCGCCGGTTTCCGGCTCACACGTTAAAACGAAAATGCACCACGTCGCCATCGTGGACGACATAATCCTTGCCCTCGACCCCGAGCGCCCCCGCAGCCTTCGCCGCCGCCTCGCTTCCGCACTCGATGTATTTCGCGTAGGGGATCACCTCGGCCTTGATAAACCCGCGCTCGAAATCGGTGTGGATGACGCCCGCAGCCTTGGGGGCCGTCCATCCCTCGTGAATGGTCCACGCGCGGACTTCCTTTGGCCCCGCGGTGAAGTAACAAATGAGACCCAAGGCGCGAAAGCCCTTGTGGATCACCTGTTCCAGACCGCCCTCCTCGGCACCCATCGAGCGGAGAAACTCCTCGCGTTCGGCGTCGTCGATCCCGGCCATTTCCTCCTCGACCTTGGCGCACAGTTTGACGACCTCGGCGCCCTGCACCAAAGCAACGGACCGTAGCTGGCGGACGTATTCGTTGTCCTCGGCCAGTCCGTTTTCGTCGACATTCGCGGCGAAGATGACGGTCTTTGACGTGATGAACCGCATTTCGGCGTCGAGTTCCACGAAGGCGCCGGAGTCACGCTCGGGAAAGGTTATCGCGGGGGTTCCCGCGCCCAAATGGTCGCGTAGTTTCTCCGCCACATCCATGAGGGGCTGGAGTTTCTTGTCGCTCTTGAGCTGCTTGCCGAGACGATCGACCTTGCGTTCGATCTGTTCGAGATCGGCCAGCACCAGCTCGGTATTAATGGTCTCGACATCGTCCGCCGGCGAAGGCTTGCCCGTGACGTGGATGACGTTCTCGTCGTCGAAACACCGGACCACATGGACAATGGCGGAAGTCTCGCGAATGTTACCGAGAAATTTGTTCCCCAGCCCCTCCCCCGTGCTCGCCCCCTTCACCAATCCCGCAATGTCGACGAACTCGATCGTCGCCCGGACCACGCGCTCGGGCTTGACGAGCTCGGCGAGTTTGTCGATGCGCGGATCGGGTACTGGGACGATCGCCTTGTTCGGCTCGATCGTGCAGAACGGATAATTGGCCGCCTCCGCGTTCTGGGCCTTCGTGAGTGCGTTAAACGTGGTGCTCTTGCCGACGTTGGGCAGGCCGACGATGCCGATACTAAGTGCCATGATAACGAGAGGTCTTTCGGGTGGGGCCGGTTGGGTGACGCGATTCGGATCTGGCGCGCGGAAATTGCGGGCGGGATCAGCTCTTCATGTTCACGAACTGCAAGGGAATGCCGAGGTCCTTCGCCTTGAGCGCCTGGATCGCCTCCTGGAGGTCGTCGATCTTCTTCCCCGTGACGCGCACTTGTTCGTCCTGGATTTGCGTCTGGACCTTGAGCTTCAGGTCCTTGATAAGCTTCACGATGGTCTTCGCCTTTTCCTTCTCGATGCCGTCGATGAGCTTGGCGTCCAGCTTCACATGGCCCTTGCTGGTCGGCTCGATGTCCTTGTACTCGAGCGTCTTGGGATCGACCTTGCGGCGGATGAGGTTGGCCGCGACTTCCTCCTTGACCGCCCGCATCTTCATCTCGTCCTCGGTGACGATATGGATGGTCTTTTCCTTGCGATTCAGTTCGATCTCTGTATGCGATCCCCGGAAGTCATAGCGCGTCGAGATTATTTTCTTGGCGTTGTTGATCGCGTTCTCGACTTCCTGCATGTCGATTTCATTGACAATGTCGAACGATGGCATACGTTTGAGGTCCCCAACGCCCCGAGGGGGCGCGCCTAGACAGCCCAGCGCCCCAAAAGGGCAAACCATGACAGCCCAGGGCAACGCCCTGGGTACCGAATCCCAATCCAGTGGGAGCCCGGAAGGGGCAATCCAGCCGTTCCAAGGCGGGATCACCCGCCAAGAATTCAACAAGGCGATCAATCCACCGGAGGACCCAATGATACCGGAGATGCGGCACGGGGATCATCTCGCCGATCGCTCGACGGCATCGGGTTAAACTCACCCCCCCCGGTTTGATACGCTTCCCGCCGTAGACCGTCTTGGAAGGGACCCGTTAAATGTTTGTTCATATCGATCCGATCCGCGTCGTCGCGTGGCTTTGCGTGGCCTCCACCTCCGCGTCGGCAGCGAGTCCCGCCGATATCCTCGCGACCTTCCAGGTCCACCCGGACTTCCAGATCGAGCTGATGGCGATGGAGCCCGCCGTGATCGACCCGGTGGACATGGCCTTCGACGAGCACGGCCATCCCTACCTCGTCGAGATGCCGGGGTATCCGTTTAACGATGTGCCGGGGCGCGTGGTCCGGCTCGAGGATCACGACGGCGACGGCCTGTACGAGACGCGCGTTTTGTTCGCCGAAAACTTTCCGATTGCGGATTCGATCCTTCCCTATCGGAAGGGTTTCCTCGTCGCGTCTCCCCCGGATTTGGTCTTCATCCGCGACACGGACGGCGATGGCACGGCGGATGAGCGAGAGGTCCTCATGACCGGGTTCGCCGTCGGCAATACGCAACATAACTATGGCGGACTCAACTATGGTCTCGACAATTGGGTCTATGCCGCGAACGGCGGCAACTCGGGCACCGTCCGCTGGACGAAAGGCGGCGGCGATCCGGTGGCGCTGGGATTCTCCGACTACCGCCTCGACCCCGAGAGGCGCCTGTTCGAGCTGACGGGCCGGAGTTCCGGCGGGTTTGGGGCGACCTTCGACGATTGGGGACGATACTATTCGACCCATAACATGGAACACCTGAGCCAGATGGTATTTCCGGGACGCTACCTCGAGCATCTGCCTTTCGCACGGACAGGGACGATGACGAATATTTCCGATCACGAGGAGATGGGCACGGCGCGCATATTTCCCATCGGCGTGCAGGAGTCCCGGGTTAACCATCCCGAGCAACAGGGCTACTTCTCAGGGGCCTGCGGTTTATCTTTCTATGGGGGCGGGGCGTTTCCGGACGGATTCTCGAACAGCATTTTCGTGTGCGACGTGGTGTTGAACTTGGTCCATCGCGATGCACTGTCAGCCAATGGTGCGGCGATCAAGGCGTCGCGGGTCGACGAACGATTCGATTTTCTCGCGTCGAGCGACCGGTCGTTCCGGCCCGTAAATTCCGTCACCGGTCCCGACGGCGCGCTCTACGTGCTCGACATGCATCGCGGCGCAATCGAGCACCCGGAATGGATTCCCGATGAGATTGAGGCGACGCTGGACCTCAACGCCGGAAAGACCGAGGGGCGCATCCTTCGCATCTCTCCCAAAGACGGGTTAGCGCGTAAACGGGATGGACTCGAACGGAAGGACACGAAGGCCCTCGCGGCGGCCCTGTCGGATGCGAATAAATGGCGGCGGGACATGGCCCAGCAATTGTTGCTCGATGAAAGGGACAAGTCCGCGGTGCCCCTGTTGAGGAAGCTGCTCGCCGAGTCCACGAACCCCAAGGCGCGCTTGCATGCCTTGTGGACGCTGAACGGATTCGACGCCCTCAAGCCAGCCGAGATTATCTCCGGATTGGCGGATCCGCACGAGGGCGTGCGCGAGAACGCGGTGATCATCGCGGAGGACCGGATTGCCAAGGGGCCCTCGATACTCAAGGCCGTGTGTGGTCTTGCCGCGGATCCCGCGCCGCGGGTGCGCCTGCGCGCCGCGCTTGCACTCAGCACGGTGCTTGCGACGATGACCAACCCCGAGGTACACGATGCCGCGCGAGACGCCGCCGAGACAATCGCGATGTCGGACATGGCGGACCCATGGACGCGCCTTGCCGTATTCTCGGCGCTCCGGAACGACGCCGCCGCGATGGTCGCACGAATGGCGGGAGAGGCGGAGGTCGCATCGCGCGACGGGGCCAAAGAACTCGTCGCGGGCTTCGCGAGGTTGGCGGCGGAGAAGGCCGACACGCCGAGCCTCGGGAGCGCGCTTGCCGCCGTGGCCGCCCATGGTGAGGACGCGCCTGCGTTCGCCGCCGCCGCCCTGGATGGATTTGCCGAGGGGATTGAGGCACGCGATCAACCGCTGTCCGCCGCCGACCTCGCGAAGATACTGGCGCCATTGCAGGATCATCCCGTCCCCATCATCGCCAGCGCCGCATGGCGCGTCGCCAGTGCGTTGGAACTCCCGCCAACCGATTCCCAGCGCGCGCGCGTGGCCGAGGCGGGACGCCGTGCCGCGGACACGTCGCTCTCGATCGGCGAGCGCATCGATTCGCTGGGCCTGTTTTCGTTCGCCGATTTCAAGGAGCGCGAAGAGCCGCTATTCGGATTGCTTGGAAAAGACACGCCACGGGCCATCCAGTCGGCGGCGATGGGACAGTTGGGCGCGGTGACGGAATCGTCGGTCGCGAAAAAACTCATCGGGCTCTGGCCCACGCTCGGCCCGGAGACGCGCAAGGCGGCCAGCAGCATCTTGATCTACAAGCGTTCCAACCATGACCTCCTGCTTGGCGCGATGGAATCCGGGGCGATCGCCATCGGCCAACTGAACCTCGACTTGGAACGTCGCCGCGCCTTGTTGCTGTCGCGCGATGAGTCGATCCAGCGCCGTGCCGAGGCCCTATTCAGCGACGCGGAATTGGTCACGCGCAAGGAGGCGATGGGCGCGATGCGCCCGGCCCTGGCGCTGAAGGGAGATCCGGCGAAGGGACATTCCTTGTTCACCGAGGTCTGCTCGAAGTGCCACATCGTCTCGGGCGAAGGGACCGATGTCGGGCCCAACCTGACCGATGTGTTCCGGAAAAGTCCCGAGTCGCTGATGCAGGACATCCTCGATCCGAATGCCGCGCTCGATACCCAGTTCATCGCCTATGCCGCCGAGACCCTCGACGGGACCTTCGTCAACGGGATTATCGTCGGGGAGGATGCCGAGACCATCACCCTGCGCGAGGCCTTGGGCAAGGACACGACGTTTCGCCGCGACGATATCCAAGAGATGACTTCGGGCGGGCTGTCGCTCATGCCGGAGGAACTCGAGAAGGACATGGATCACCGGCAAATGGCGGACTTACTGGCGTTTCTGTTGCAGCCGAGGTGATATTGACGAAGTTAATCGGTAATATCTACAACATCGATAACGTTCGATCAACGAGGTATTTACCATGAGATGGCGCGTTGTCTTGGAACGAGACGAAGAGACAGGCGATTTTGCCGTTTGGTGTCCGGAACTTCCGGGCTGCGCTTCGGCCGGTGAAACGGAAGAAGAAGCCCTGGCGAATATTCGTGAGGCCATTGGGCTCTATCTCCAGCCGATTCCGCTTGACCTGGCCCCGGGAACGGTCGAACGCGAGATCGTTGTGTAGTGGCTCCAAGACTGAGGAGGATGACATCTCGTGAGGTGGAGGCTCTTCTGCGGCGGTATGGATTCGAACTCGTTTCGCAAGAAGGAAGTCACCGAAAGTGGCGCAACTTCACGACAGGAAGACAAGCAATCGTTCCCCAGCACAAGGGGAGGGTAATACCTCCAGGCACGCTGAGGAGCATATTGATTCATGCGGAGATTCCGGACGATGAATGGATATCCTAACTCTGTAACGTGGCCGATGGCGGATCGATCAAAATGAATACCCTAATCTTTCGGAAAATCTCAAAGCCCGGAGGCATATCCTCTCGCGGCATCGAGCGCGCTGGAGCATCGTCTTTCCGCCGGCAAGTTCAGGGCATCCCAATGACGGGGGCGCGGAAATTGGCTGCCTTCGCGGAAAAGACCGTTCGCTACCTCAAGCAGGCCGTGGCGAACTTGCCTACGGCGCGGATGCCGCGCGTGTGTACGCATATTATCGCCGCTGGCGCCGCGCGACGGGCGTTTGCCCTTGCCATGGCGATCACGGTGACGATGGCGGCCGTGGCCCAACAACCCGCCCAACCTCGGCCCCGCGCCAGTCGGGCCGCAAACCTTTCGCGCGCGGCGGCTGCGGGCGACCTGAAGCAAATCGAGTTCCTGATCGAGTCGGGCAAGGACCCGAACACCGCGACTCGGGGCAGCAACTTGCCGCTTTTCGAGGCGATCAAGAACAATCGCCTCGAGGCAGTGAAACTCCTGGTGAAATATAAGGTCAATCTCTACGCCTACGATTTCGAATATGAATTGACGCCCCTCCAAGTCGCGGCCTTCCTCGGGCACACCGAAATTTGTCGATTTCTCGTCTCGGAAGGGGTTCCGGTCAAGGATGCCCAGCGCCGCCGATTGACCAAGCCACGCGGCGACGCCCCCCTCTTGCTCGCGGCAAAGAACAATCATTTCGACACCGTCCGCTACTTCCTGGACGCCGGCGCAAATCCCCTCGTTCGCGGCCAACGCGGTGAAGACCTGCTCTTCTACGCCGTGATGCATGACAATGCCGAGTTTATTGAGCTGGCGTTCTCGCTCGGCGCCGATATGCGGACCATACCCCCGCAATCGAGTACGCCGCTCCACAATGCTGCAAAACGCGGCCGGATGGGACAAATCGAACGCCTCCTTCGCGAGCCCCTCGACATCGACGCCGGCGACGCCGACGGGGCGACCGCCCTTCACCGGGCCTGCGAGCAGGGGCTCAAACCCATCGTCGCCCGCCTCATCGAATCGGGGGCGAATGTCAACGCGTTGACGCAAAACTCGGAGACCCCCCTCGTCTGGGCCATCCGCGGGCTGAAGAACGATCTCGTCGCGCTATTGCTCGACAAGGGCGCGGACCCCGCCATCGAGGACCTCGAGGGGTTCAATGCGCTGCACCGCGTCCTGCTGGCCAAGGGCGAAGACCTGGCCTTGCTTCTCATCGATCACACCCCGGCACTCAAGGACGCCCTGGATCCGGCCGGCCGCTCGCCGATGCAAATTGCGACCGATAACGGGCTGCACGACGCCGTGACCCATTTGATCGCGGCCGGGGCCTCCCTACACCTCCAGGGAGAGGAGTTGGGATGGACGCCGTTGTTCGAGGCCGTTCTCGAACCCGGCGATGCCCTCGTCAAAATCCTGCTCGAAAATGGCGCCCGGGTGGACGCGCGAAGCCATGCGTCGTTTACCCCGTTGCATGTGGCCTGCCAGGCGGGCAACGTCGAGGCGGTCGCGCGCTTGCTCGAGGCCGGCAGCGATCCCAACGACCAGGACAACCTGGCGCGTTGGTCGCCCCTTCACCAAGCTGCGGCGAACGGCGATCCGGGGCTTGTCGATCTGCTCGTGGAACACAAGGCGGCGATCGACTCGAGGGACACGCGCCAGTCAACCCCGCTTCACGTCGCCGCATGGGCGGGCAACGCCGAGTGTCTCAGCCGCCTGCTCGCCCTCGGCGCCGCGCTGGACCCAGTCGACGTGATGCGGCGCACCCCGTTACACGTCGCGGTCCTCGGGGGGCATACTGCAATCGTCGATATCTTGGTGACGGCGTCGGCAGGCGTGAATGCCGAGGATGTCTCGGGCCGCACCCCGCTCGACATGGCCTTCGCCGCCGGGCATGCCGAAATCGCGCGCTTGCTCGAGCAACGCGGCGCGCATGGCGATCCCGTCGCCACGCGGATTGAAACGGCGGCGCACCGCGCCGTGACGCAGGGGAATATCAAGGCCTTGGAAAGTCTCGGCCCGGATGCGATCAATGCCCAGGCCCCGGGCGGAGAGACGCCCCTGCACCTCGCCGTCGCCGCAGGCAATCTTGCCGCGGTGGAACTTCTCGTCAACAACTTGCGCGCCAATACCGGCATCCGGGACGACTCGGGCATGACGCCGCTCGACATGGCGGCGGACGCCGGAAACGCCGGGATCGTGGCGGTCCTCGCAAGCGCCCCAACGCCCGCAAACGCGCCGGGACACCCGGCGGGCTGGACGCCCTTGCATTTCGCCGCGGCCGGCGGTCACCTCGACGCCATCAAGGTGTTGCTCGAGCATGGCGCGCACTCAATGCCCGATGCCGCGGGCCTGACCCCGCTCGACCTTGCCCGAGCCGCGGAACAGGACGGCCTCGTGGCGATCCTTGCCCCCGCGTCATGAGGCACGGCGCGATGCGGCGATGAAGTCTATCCTCATTACCGGCGGGGCCGGCTTCGTCGGTTCCTCCCTGGCCATCGACCTCCGGAAGCGCCTCCCGTCGGCCCGGATCATTGCGCTCGACAACTTGAAGCGCCGGGGATCTGAGCTCAACCTGCCCCGGCTTCGCGCCGCCGGAATCGAGTTCGTCCATGGCGACGTGCGGAATCCCGGGGACCTCGAATTCATTGGCCCCGCCGAGGCGCTCATCGAGTGCAGCGCGGAGCCTTCCGTCCTCGCCGGTAGGGACGGGTCCCCCGCATATGTCGTCAACACAAACCTGATCGGCACGGTCAACTGTCTCGAATGGGCACGGCGTTGCGGCGCGGGGATCGTCTTTCTCTCCACCAGCCGGGTCTACCCCATCGCAACCCTGAACCATCTGTCGTACCGGATCGACGGCGACCGGTTCGCGCTCGACGCGGTGCAATCGTTACCGGGCGCATCGGCGAACGGCATCGGCGAGGCATTCCCCCTCGACGGCCCCCGTTCCCTCTATGGCGCCACCAAGTTGTGTTCAGAGCTGCTGCTCCAAGAGTACATCGACATGTACGGCATCAAGGGCGTCGTCAATCGCTGCGGCGTTATCGCGGGACCGTGGCAAATGGGCAAGGTGGACCAAGGGGTCGTCGCGCTCTGGGCCGCGAGGCATGTCATGGGCGGCGCGCTCTCGTACATCGGATACGGCGGGCGCGGACACCAAGTCCGCGACGTGCTGCACATCCACGATTTGGCCGCCCTCGTCCTCCATGAACTCGAACACCTGGACGCCCTGTCCGGGAGCACCTTCAACGTCGGCGGCGGGCTCGAATGCAGCGCGTCGTTGGCGGAGTTGACGGTGCTGTGCCGCGAAATCTCCGGGAATGAAATCTCCATCGCGAGCGATCACGCAAACCGCCCCGGCGACGTGCCAATCTACATCACAGACAACGCGACCGTGACCGCCGCCACGGGCTGGCGCCCGCGCAAATCCACGCGAGACATCCTCACTGACGTCATTCGCTGGATTCAAGAAAACGCGGACACGTTGCGGCCCATCCTTGGCTGAGAGCGTGGCATGGGCATCTTGCCCATGAGTTGACGGTGCCTGTCCCTCGCCCTCCAAGTTCACGCCAACGGCGTAAGCGCGACCGCCGTCCCCATCCGCCGGTCGGCGTCGGTCAACGCCAGGAAATCGCCGACGCTCATCGGCCCGAGATCGCCCTTCAGGCGTTCCCGCACCGACACCGTCGCGTTCTCGACTTCCTTCTTGCCGATGATGAATGCGTACGGAATTTTATCCTCCTGCGCGGCGCGGATTTTCGCGTTCATGCGTTGGCCCGACCCGTCGACATCCACGCGCATCCCCTCGGCGCGAAGCCGGTTGGCGACCGCATACGCATACTCGTGTTGATCGTCGGTTATGGGCACGAGCATGACCTGCTTCGGCGCGAGCCAAAGCGGAAACGCGCCCTTGTAATGTTCGACGAGCATGGCGAAAAAACGCTCCACGCTGCCGAACAACGCGCGATGCACCATGTAGGGCCGGTGCCGTTCCCCGTCGGGCCCGACGAAGTGCATGTCGAAGCGCTCGGGTAGGTTAAAGTCGAGTTGCACCGTGCTGAGCTGCCACTCGCGGCCCAAGGCATCGTTCAGCTTGAGGTCGATCTTCGGGCCGTAAAAAGCCCCGCCGCCCTCGTCTACCTTGTAGGCCACGCCTTCCGCGTCGAGCGCCGAGCGCAAATCGTCCTGCGCCCGTTCCCACTTCGCGTCCTCGCCGATGGACTTCTGCGGCGGGCGGGTCGACAAATACGCCGTGATGTCGACAAGGCCGAACTCGCGCAGGACATATATCGAGAAGCGCAGCGCGTTGCGCACCTCCTGCGCCAATTGTTCCGGCGTGCAAAAAATGTGCGCGTCGTCCTGCGTGAACCCGCGCACGCGCGTCATCCCGTGCAACGTCCCGCTGCGCTCGTAGCGGTACACCGTGCCGAATTCCGCCAGCCGCAACGGCAGCTCGCGGTACGACCGCGGGCGCGTCTTGTATATCTGGATATGGAACGGGCAGTTCATCGGCTTGAGGTAATACTCGTCGCCGTCAATCTCCAGGGGCGAGTACATCGCGTCCTTGTAGAAATCGAGGTGCCCCGACGTTTCCCACAACGTGGCCCGCCCGATATGCGGGGTGTTCACGAACTCGTACCCGTTCAATTGGTGCGCCGCAAGGCTAAACCGCTCGGCGAGATAACGCACCAATCCGCCCTTGGGCTGCCAAAGAATCAACCCCTGGCCAACCGCATCGGAGGTGGTGTACAGCTCGAGCTTCCGCCCGATGACCCGGTGGTCGCGCTCGCGGGCTTCCTGCAACCGCTCGATGTGGGCATCGAGATCGGCCTTCGTATGCCACGCCGTCCCGTAAATGCGTTGCAACTGCGGGCGCTTTTCGTCGCCACGCCAATACGCCGACGAAACATGGAGCAGCTTGATGCCCTCGGCCACCAGCTTTCCGGTACTCTCGACATGCGGGCCACGGCAGAGATCGACAAAGTCACCGTTGCGATACAGCGTCAGCGTGATCGGTTCCTCGGAGCGCTCCAAGTTATCGTCGAGACGCCCCGACGTGATCAGCTCGATGAGTTCCTTCTTATACGGCTGGCCCGCCGTCGCCTCGAGCGCCTCGTCCGCCGTTACCTCCGTGCAAACGAACTTCTGGTCCTCGCCGACAATCCGGCGCATCCGCGTCTCGAGCTCGGCCAGGTCCTCGTCGGTCAGCGTCCGCGGAAGATCGAAGTCATAATAAAACCCATCTTGGATCGGCGGCCCAATTCCGAACTTCGCGTCGGGAAACAGCTCGAGGACCGCCGTCGCGAGGACGTGCGCGGTCGAGTGGCGAAACGCATACATTTCATCGTCAGTGGCGGTCATTCGGGTATCCGGGGTTCGAGTGATGGGGTCGCCAAAGCCGCCAATGAGTTGCACCCGGCGGCACGCGAGGGTCTGTAATCATACGCGCCGAAGACCGTACGCCGCAAGGAAAACGGCGAAGACAATGCGCTTTTCGCCGGACCCCGCGCCGGGGTAGACTTGTCCGGTCGCGAATGAGCGCGGCGGCATTGTGGAGTCGACGAATGGTTCGCGCGATAGTGGCATGGGGAATAGCCTTGGCTTGCCTCGGCGCCGCCCACGCCCATCCAATGGGAAACTTTTCCGTCAACCAGTATTTCATGCTAGACCTCCGCGGCGAGGTCCCCGAGGTCTATTGCCTCGTCGACATCGCCGAGATTCCCTCCTTCACCGAGATGGACCTTCTCGACGCGAACTTCGACAACGAGGTGAGCGACGCGGAAACCGCCACGTACCTTTCCATGAAGACCCCGCCCTTGTTCGACGGGCTCTCCTTGCGCGCCGGCGACGCGGCCATTCCATTGACGAAGGTCAATCATTCCCTCTCCTTGTTGCCGGGCACCGGCAGCCTCGTCATCTTCAACATCGTCCTGCATGCCCGGCCCGTCGCGTGGACTTGGCCTGCCGCGGGCGCGGTGGACCTCGAGATCCTATGCGCCAATTTCCCCAAGGAGTCCGGCATCAAGGAGTGCCGCCTCGTGCTCGATGGCCGCTTCACCGACGATACCGACGCGCTCGGCGACCAAGCCCTCGGCTATCAAACCCTCATCTGGCGCGACGACCTGAAGAACCCGGTCTACCAGGACTTCGATTCCCAATTCCTATTTCGCCTTCTCCCCGCGACGCCCATCCCCGCGCCGGCCAGCGCCACGAAGCTGGTCTTCGACTGGACCGCCACGGCGAGATATGCGCCCGAGGCCGGCGAGACCGACCTCCTCGAGAAACTTCGCGAGCCGATTGTCTTCTTCGAGCAATCGCTCGAGCCACCGCCTGCCACGCCGCAGGCAAAGGAAACAGCCGCAACCCCGGCGGAATCGGACCCGGACACGAAAATCGCCGCCAGCCCAACCGCGCGCCCGCGCACGCCGGGCGCGCCGCCCCCCAGCGCGTTGCTCGAGCGCGTCGCGGCGATTGTGCAGGCAAAAGACTTGTCGCCAGGCCTGACCCTCGCCGCCCTCGCCATCGCATTCGTCCTCGGAATGGGCCACGCCCTTTCCCCCGGCCACGGCAAGACCGTGATGACCGCCTACCTCATCGGCGAACGCGGCACGGTGCGCCATGCGCTCGCGCTCGGCATCGTGGTGACGATCACCCACGTGTGGAGCGTCCTGCTCCTCGGCTTGGTCACGCTCTACGCGCGCGAGACGATTTCAGAAGAACGCCTCAGCTTCTGGAGCGGCGTCATCTCCGGCGCCATCATCGCCGGCCTCGGCGCCGCCCTCTTCATGCGCCGCTACGCCGCCTTTCTCCTCGCCACCCGCCACGGCCACGCGCACGCCGCCCAGCTCCACTGGCACGGACACGGCGAAGGCGAACACACCCACATCGCCCCATTCACCCTCGCGTCGCCCCCAGCCGCTTCGACACTGCCATCCGGCTCGACGCCCCCCGCCGGATCAACGTCCCCCGCCGGTTCGACGCCCCACGCCGGATCAACGTCCCCCGCCGGATCAACGTCCCCCGCCGGCTCGACGCCCCACGCCATATTAACGCCACCCACCTATTCGAGCATCCTCTGGCTCGGCATCTCCGGCGGCATCGTCCCCTGCCCCGCCGCCCTAATCGTCCTCCTCCTCGCCATCAAATTCGGACGCCTGCCCCTCGGCCTCGCCCTCCTCCTCTCCTTCAGCGCGGGCCTCGCCGCCATACTCGTCGCCATCGGCATCCTCGTCGTCCGCGCCTCCGGCATCCTCCGCCGCCAAATCGGCGAACGCAGCCAAATCCTCCTCGCCCTCCCCGTCATCTCCGCCATCCTCATCACCCTCCTCGGCCTCTGGGTCATCCTCTGGACCCTCATCCAGTTCAAGGCAATCGCCATCGTCACCACCTAAAACCCCGCCCGCGCACCACTTTCCCCTTTCCCCCTTCACCCTTCACCCTTCACCCTTCCCCCTTCACCCTTCACCCTTCCCACCCTTCAAACCCTCCCCACGCCGACCCAGCCCCAAACCCATCATCGCCACCAGCAAAACCATCACATCCCCCACACGCGGCACACCCGACCCCGACCCCGCCACCCCAGTCCCCCTTTGAAGGGGGATCAAGGGGGATGTAGCGCCAAAACTACATCCTTCGCCTTCACCCTCCCCTTCTCCCTCTCCTTCTCCCTCGCCCTCTCCTTCGCCCTCCCCTTCGCCCTCTCCTTCAGAACTCAGCGTGAGGACGAAGTCCTCATCCGCCAATTCGCCCGCACCGACGGAAATATCCCGTTCCTCACTGTTCCCGTATCCATCGGCAGTCACCCAGACGCGATAATCACCGGGATCGAGGTTCGTCACGGCGTAGTCGCCGCGGCGCGTGGTGGTGTCGGTCAGTTCGCCATCATCGCCATCGACGTGGACGACCGCGCCTTGAATCGCCGCGCCGGCCTTTGTCGCGGCCCGGACGGTGCCGGCAACTGCGGCGGGTGCGGGTGGCCCGGCCTCGAGGATGACGCGCACGGCATAGGTTGCGCCGACGCCGAAGGCCTCGGCATTCTCGTGACGAACACGGACGAAGTAGTCACCCGGGGCTGCGACGGTGTGGAGCAAGACAGACGACGCATCGCCCGGGCCACGGTCATCGTTCTCGTCGATCAGGGTGGTGCCGTCCGCCGCGAACAATTGAATCTCGGTATCCATCGACGGCCCAAGGTCCAGCGTCTCGATGGTCAGGATTTGGTTCGCCACGGCAAAGAACCGGACCCAGTCCTCGTCGCCGGGTTCGTGGATCGAGTGCTCCGCCTGCGCGGGGCCGTTGACCATCAGGAAGGTCGCGAGATCGGGCTCGTTGTCCGGCTCGTACTCGTCGGGCACGCCCGCGAAGGCGGCCTCGGTCTGCGTCACCGTCGTCGTCTCGGGCAGCGACACCGCGCCCTCGATGTCCACCGCGACGACCGCCACCGTATAGTCGCCCTCGGCCTCGAAGCCGTCGTACACGGTCTCGTAGCGTTCGCCCTCGGGGTCGAGTTCGATCACGTCGATGGCAGGGCCGCCGCACGCGACCTTCGCCGAGCCCTCGGGGAAGGTGATGATGGCGAAGACGCTGTCAATGGTGCCCGTGGTGGTCACGTCATCGGCGTAGATGGTCGCGGCGGGATCGCCCGTGAGGGTTTGCTCCGGGGACACGCCGCTGACCAAGGGATCGTCGCCCGCGAGCAAGACGCCCGCGCCGATGACCGTGCGCCGCGCGAGGCGTCCGTCCTCCTTCGAGTCGTAGACCCCATCGCCGTCGTCATCGATCTCCGGGGTCTGTCCCGCGGTGAATCCGACCGCCACGGCGGCATGGGTGAAAGCCTGCGCGACGGTCGAGCCATTCAAGATGCGCCGCCAGAAATAGCTCGAGAACCCAATGTTCTCCTGCGGCGCCTGGCACGCCGCCTGATCCGCCCCCGCGCTGCCGATGACGATGCGGTTGACGCCTTCACCGGCCGCGAGCGTGGGGAGGAAGCTCGCCGAGGCGCTCGCGTCGTAGACCACCGTCATCGTCCCGCCGATGGCCGCCTGCGTGGCCTCGAGCAAGGTTGCGAGCTGTTCCGCCGCGAGGGACTCGTCGCCGTTCAGCCGGAACGATCCGGCATCACCGTCGCCGACTAAATACACCACGAGGTCGCGAGTCTGATCCGTGGCCCAGTCGGTCAATGCGGTCTCGATGTTGTCGAATACGTTCAATCCATCCACACCCGTGCTGAAGGTGACCGGACTATAGAAGCGAATCTCTTCGTCTTGGAAGCCTTGGAACGTGAGCGCGTCATACGCCACTCGAAGCGCCGCCTCCGTCGCGGGCCACGAGGGATCGTCCTGCGCACCGCCGCCCACGATCAACGCGCGATTGCGCAGCGGATCGCCCACGGTCACCGTGGTCAGCGCAGGGGCCGAGGTATTGCCGATGCGGTCCTTGCAATACAGCGCGACTTGGTAGATACCGGGCGACGTGAAGTTCGTGTGCGTCCCCTCCCAACGGCCCTCCTCCGTCGGGAACATCTCGACCGTCGGCAGGTTCTGCACCGGGTTGTCCGGCGATGCGGGTACGAAGTCCGGCGCGCGCAACACCGCCCAGACGCGCGCGATGCCGTCGTCGTCCAGCGGCACGGCGGAGAGTGAGGCCGTGCTGGTTCCCGCAAGCAGGACCTGTGGCTCCGAGACCTCGGTCAGCTCGGGGCGCTCGCCGAAGATCTCCGTGCCGTTGCCGATGAACGTCGTCGCCGCGAGGTTGCCCAGATCGGCCATTGCAGGCGTCTGGAACCCAATGGTCTGGCCGACCGCCTCAGCCGCCGCATCAAACGACTCGCCCACGCTAAACCCGTTGAAGACATGCGTCCAGAAAAAGTTCGAAAACGACACCGTCCCCGTGCTGAGGAAGTACGCGCTCTCGCCCGCCGCCGCGCTCGTGATCACAATCCGGCCCGGCCCCGCGAGCTCGTCCGCGAAACTGCCCGACTGGCAAGCGTCGTACACGATGACGACTGGGCCGTCGACCGTGGCGTCCACTGCGTCGATCCACGCCTTGAGTTCGGTCGAGGCGAGCGTCTCCGTTCCGCTCATTCGGAACGAATCGAGTCCGCCGTGATCGACGAGATAGATCACCAACGAATCCGCTCCCGCCGCCCACGTCGTAATCGCCGATTCGAGGTTGGCATTGGTGGCGTCAGCATCGACGTCGTCGGGTTCGCCATTGTTGTCCAGGTCAAGATCGAGGTCGGAGGAGACGTAGTAGATCGACTCCTTCGTGAACCCTTGGTACGTCAGCGTGCGATACGCAAAGTTGGCCGAGACCTGCGTCGCGTCCCAAAGGTTGTTGCCGGGAAACGGGCCACCGGCGGCGACAACGATGGCGCGACCATCCACAACAGTTGAGATGGGACGATAGACCTGGATGCGGTGGTTTAGTTCATCCGCGACGTAGAAATGGCCCGAGGAGTTCACTACGATTCCAACCGGTCCAAACAATTCTCCAGGCCCGGAACCCTTGCTTCCCCATTGGTTTAGAAAGGTCCCATCAGGGGAGAATTTCTGAACACGGTCGTTGCCAGTGTCCGCCACGTAGACGCTACCCTCGGCATCGACAGCAACGTTGGTAGGATCCCAGAATTCGCCTTGCGCATTCCCGAAACCTCCCCATTGGTTCAGAAAACGCCCGTCAGAATCGAATTTTTGAATACGATAATTATATGTATCCGCCACGTAAACGTCACCCGATGCATCCACTGCAACGCCATGAGGACCGAAGAATTGGCCGACTTCGGAGCCGAAAGTTCCCCACCGGTCAAGATACGTACCGTCTGATGTGAATTTGGTAATTTGGTCGAGTCCATTCCCTACAAAGACATCATCCGACGCGTTCACTGCAATGCCAAGGGGAGCTGCAATTTCCCCCGGCTCCGCTCCTGGGCACGTCCACTGGACAATGAAGCTCCCATCTGTCGTGAATTTCTGAACACGCCAGTTACCCGCGTCTACGACGTAGACGTTTCCAGTGGAGTCCGTGGCAATGTCACGCGGAATGCTGAATTGGCCCGGCCCGCTACCCGGACTTCCCCACTGGTGTAGAAAGCGCCCGTCAGAAGCAAATTTCTGGATACGGTTGTTGTATGAATCCGTAACATACAGAGCACCGGATGCGTCCATCGCGACCCCGTATGGGCGTGTGAACCTGCCGGTCGCGGTGCCGTGACTTAACCACTGCTGTTGAAAGTTCCCATTTGGCGCGAATACTTCAATGCGCCCGTCAAAATAGTCAGTGACGTAGACGAGACCAGCAACATTGACCCCGACACCAGCAGGCGCAAAAAACTGGCCAGGATCGGGGCCATAGCTTCCCATCTCCGCTAGAAACAATCCGTCGGAGGCGAATTTTTGAACGCGACCGTTGCCGGAGTCTGCAACATAGACATCGCCGGAGGCATCGACTGCGACACCAATTGGATAGTAAAACTGGCCGGGGCCGTCGCCCGGGTTTCCCCATTGGTCGAGGAGGTCTCCGTCCAAGGAGAATTTTTGTATTCGGTCGTTTCCGGAGTCCGCAACATAGATATGGCCAGTTGTGTCAGCCGCTATACCGTCTGGAAAACTGAATTCGCCCGGTCCCGAACCTGTGTTTCCCCATTGGTCGAGGAAAATCCCCTCTGGGGTGAATTTTTGCACGCGATCGGAATAATCCACGACGTAGACATTTCCTGAATGATCCACGGTGATCGCATGGGGGCTTACGAATTGACCAGCAAGGTAGCCATGACTGCCCCATTTTTTTAGAAAACTACCATCTGAAGCAAATTTACGAATCTCTTCCAGTGCATGGTCTCCTATATATACGGCGCCCAAAGCGTCTACGGCTATGCAGGCGGGAACTCCGAATGGGCCTGGCTCCAAGCCTGAGGTCGCGAAATCTAAGACAAAAGCGCCGTTGGAATTGAACTTCTGAACGCGGCGGTAATCAGTATCCACGATATAGACATTGCCGGAAGTGTCCAATGCCAACGCAAACGGTGAAAAAAAATACCAAGGCTGCTGCAGCGTCGGCCACATGCGCTCGAAGCGGTAGGTGGTTTCCTGAGCCACGGCGGGCAGGGCGAGGAGGAGAAAGAGAATTACGAATTGGGAATTACGAATTAGGAATGAAGCGAATGGGTGCGAAGGGGTGGAAGCGTGGGAAGGGTCTGAAGGGGTGGACGGGCGGCCAAAGTGGAAGCGGCGTCCTTGCCGCTTTAGATCCACTCGATGACCTCGACAGTTCTTGATCGTTGGCAGTTCGTCAGGCATTCGGCGGACGCTTAAATCACGCAAAGGCGTGACGCTTCCACTTTGGGGCGTGGCATGGGCGTCCCGCCCATGTGCTTCGTCCGGGGACCCGGGTGGGGGTTGCACGGGCGGGAGGGCCCGTGCCACGGCGCGGCGGTGTGTGCCGACGTGTATCGACGGCCTGTTGACGATTCCTCATGGAGTGCGCCCTCCTCTGCCCGGCGGTGTGGGGCCGGTTGCCGGGGGTCATTCTGGGCCGGGGCGAGGCTTGGGGTCAAATTTTGTGGATAGTGGTCAGTGGATAGTGGTCAGTGGATAGTGGTCAGTGGATAGTGGACAGTGGATAGTGGACAGTGGATAACGCGGACAGGGCGAACATCCCCCCTTTGTCCCCCTTAAAATTCATACAAATTATGCACCACAGAAACACCGAGGGCCCAACGCAGCATAGGCGCAACCCAAGGGTCGGATGTCCATATCAACCGATCGACAAATTCTTTGTGCTCTCTGCGTTCTTTGAGGCTAAATCATTGGGCCAAAATATAGCCTCAAAGAACGCGGAGAGCGCAAAGAAAGGGACTTTCCGCCGCGTGATATTCCGCGAAGGAAAACGAGATTCCGACGGGTAGCAGTACAGGGGTCCCCGAGGGTGCGCGCCTTGGTTCTCCGTATGGCTTGCCTGTCCGAAATCTGATTTCTTTCGCAGTAATTCATTTGGCTGGGAGTTCTCTTCCCTGCGCCCCATGCGTTCTTCGCGTCCTCCGAAGGTTCACCGAAGGAGGGTGCGGTTCAATCCTTGTTCATTTTTTATCCGTGTCATCCGTGTCATCCGTGTCATCCGTGTCATCCGTGTCATCCGTGTCATCCGTGTCATCCGTGTCATCCGTGGTTAAACCTTGGGTTGCGGCATGCCGCCCCGTGCCCACCGCGCCGACAGCACCAACGTGAAGACAGCCACCATGAGGGCCAAGGCATCGCCCGCGCGCGGCCCGCTCGAATCCACGGCTCCAGCACCAAATTTACATCCTTCACCTTCACCTTCACCTTCACCTTCACCTTCACCTTCACCTTCACCTTCACCCTCTCCTTCACCCTCTCCTTCACCCTCGCCTTCGCCCTCGCCTTCGCCTTCACCCTCTCCTTCACCCTCTCCTTCGCCCTCTCCTTCGCCCTCTCCTTCACCCTCTCCTTCACCCTCACCTTCACCCTCACCTTCACCCTCTCCTTCGCCCTCGCCTTCGCCTTCACCTTCTCCTTCACCTTCTCCTTCA
>CANKTP010000045.1 GCA_947486375.1 Candidatus Hydrogenedentota bacterium
CCGTTCTTCATCACGAAGATCAATCTGTGGGGCAATGCGCATGGGTCTCTCATCCTTCCGTTGAACTGGTTAGATAGAGAACACATACAGCATGCAATAAATTCCCTCAATTATGAATCAAACCACTAGATCCATACAATCCGCTGGACAAACGAAATCTCGGGACAAGCGTGGCGGACGCATTGTTATCGAGGGGCCTCGTTGCGCTGCCCCCGGGAGAGTCCTTCCCCGGTGCGGGTATTTACGCAATCTACTATCGCGGCAGTCATCGCTTGTACCGGGCGTTACTCAAGGCCGAGAAGGACAGGGACACTCGCATTCCGATCTATGTGGGGAAAGCCGTTCCCGAGGGCGCCCGTAAAGGCGGTACGAGCATAGACGCGCCTTCGGGTCCCGCGCTTTACAAACGCCTTCGTGAACACGCGGATTCAATCACCGAGGCCACGAATCTGAAACTTGGCGATTTCGAATGCCGTTATTTGATTGTCGATGACATCTGGATTCCGCTCGGCGAATCCCTGCTGATCAGAAAATTTGCGCCCCTCTGGAACTTGGTTGTCGACGGGTTCGGCAACCACGATCCGGGAAAAGGAAGGCACAACCAGCGGTGTTCCCCTTGGGACGTCGTCCATCCGGGAAGAAGTTGGGCGAAACCGCTCCAACCCGGATTGCGCACGTCGGCCGAAATTGCCTTGGACATCGAGACGTTTTTCGCGGGCTGACTCGTTTTCTGCGGATATTTGCGGCGAAAGGGCTATTCGAATCGATTCGGGGCGAGTGGATGATGGTGGAGATCGGAAGTACGGCAATGGCATGAGGGCGAGGGCATCGAATCCCAATAGCGTATGGTAAAATCCGCGTGTCGCTTGGACTCAATCTATTCAATTCATACTTGGAGTGGAAGACAATGTCGGATGTGCGGGAAGTGTTGGTTGCGGTGATTATGGGGAGTAAGTCGGATTGGGAGACGATGAAGGGGGTGTCGGAGATATTGGGGGAGTTTGGCGTTGCGCATGAGTGCCGGGTGCTTTCGGCGCATCGGACGCCGGATGAATTGTCGGCGTACATGAAGGACGCGGAGGCTCGGGGTTGCGAGGTGTTTATCGGGGGGGCTGGGGGCGCGGCGCATTTGCCGGGGGTCATCGCGTCGCAGACGGTGCGGCCGGTGTTGGGGGTGCCGGTGGAGAGCGTGTTGCAGGGGCTGGATTCGTTGCTGGCGATCGTGCAGATGCCGGGGGGCATCCCGGTGGGGACGCTGGCGATCGGGAAGGCGGGGGCGACGAACGCGGGGCTGTTGGCTGTCGCGATCCTCGGGGGAAAACGGCCGGAGCTGTTGCAAAAGATAACGGACTATCGCCGCAAACGCGCCGAGAAGGTGTTGTCGGAGACGTTGCCAAATCACTCGGTGGGGATTGGGTTTAAGCCGTAGCGTTGATGGGGTGAAGTAGGCATATCGTATTATTGATATCGGAATTCTGAAATCCGGGTTGAGGGCCGACATCCCCCTTGATCCCCCTTCAAAGGGGGACTTTTCCTAATCGTTTGGCTTGGTGAAATTTTGGGGCGGGATGGGCGATATCAGACGTCCCGGGATCTTATCCTTACCTCAAGCGCGCAGGGTTTTCGCTACGAGGGAGCGGAGTATTTCGCTGGTGCCTTCGCCGATCTCGATGAGCTTGGCGTCGCGCATGTAGCGCTCGACGTTGTAGTCGCGGAGGTAGCCGTAGCCTCCCAGGACTTGGATGGCGTCCATCGCTACGCGGGTCGCGGTCTCGGAGGCGAAGACCTTTGTCATGGCCGCCTCGCGGGTCGTGGGCAGGCCCCGGTCGAGCATGGACACGGACTGGTACATCATCAGCCGTGCCGCCTCGGTCTGGATCATCATGTCGGCAAGCTTGTGCTGGATGGCCTGGAACTCGAAGATGGGCTGGCCGAAGGCGGTCCGTTGGTGCGCGTACTTGACGGCCTCCTCGACCGCGCCCCGGGCGAACCCGACCGACATGGCCGAGATGACCACGCGCCCGCGCTTGAGCACTTCCTTCACGTCCTCGAAGCCGCGCCCCTCGGGCCCGAGCATATTCTCCGCCGGCACGCGCACGTCCTCGAGTTTCACGACCACCGTGTCCGACGAACGCATGCCGAGTTTTTCCTCGCGCTTACCGGTGCTGAGTCCGGGGGTCCCGCGTTCGACGATAAACGCGCTGATGGCGCCGCGGTCGCCGGGGCCGGTTCGCGCTGTGACGACGTAGGTTCCGGCGCGCTCGCCGTTCGTGATGAACTGTTTCGATCCGTTGATGACCCAATGCGCGCCGTCCTGGACGGCGCGGGTCTGCATGGCGGCGGCGTCGGTGCCCGAGTTGGGCTCGGTGAGACACCACGCCCCGATCTGGTCTCCCCGCGCCAGCGCCGGGAGGTACTTCCGTTTCTGGTCGTCGTTGCCCCCGATCAGGATGTGGCCGCAGCAAAGCCCGTTATGCGCCTCGACGGCAAGGCACAGCCCCCCGTCATGCCGGGCCAGTTCCTCGAGGATGATTGCGAAGGCCATGTAGTTGCCGCCCGCGCCGCCGTACTCCTCCGGGACCGTGATCCCCATGAACCCCTGGTCGCCCAGTTTCTTGATCATCTCGTCGGGAAAATACTCGTCCCGGTCCCATGCCTGGGCATACGGCGCGATCTCGCGCTCGGCGAATTTGCGCGCAGCATCGCGCAACATGAGCAGGTCTTCGTTCAGGGTCATGTCCATCCGAGAGTTCTTCCCTTCTCTCCAAGCGTAGCGCCGCGTGCCGGACGGGTCCGGGCGCGAAAGGCGGTATTGTGACATCGGGTCGTCCCGCCAATCAATGAAATCGGCGCCAAACCTTCGCAGCGGGGAGGAGCCGGCAACACTATCTGCGCCGAATTTAGATTGATTCGAGGCGTGGGCCGTGCCAGAATAATTAATACGTTCCCTCGGCCCAACTACGAGGACGTTCGTACGGCTCCAACGGCCGCACAAGTCAACCGCATTCGGACAGGAGCAACTCATGAAACACATCCAGGCCATATCCCGCCAGATGCCGGCGAAGGCTCAATTCGAGACGATTTTGCAGTTGATTGCGACGGTCCAGGGGATACTGGGACTTCTTGGCACCATTGACACCGTCTTCCATACGACCTTCTTGGACAAGACGGACTGAGCGGTCCCCACTCCGGACGGTTTGGTTTGGTTTGGTTTGGCCCCGCGCCGCGATACTAGAATAGCCGCGGCGCGGGGTCGCTTCGATTTGCCTCGCAAGCGCGCCAAGCAAATGCAAGGAAGCGGGCACACATGAATACCCCGATAGTCGACGGCCCCGAGGCCGTGCCGGTGTTGCGTGGCCTGATCGCGGGCTCGCGGCGGATCGCGATATTCACGGGGGCGGGGATCAGCACGGAGTCGGGAATCCCGGACTTCCGGAGTCCCGGGGGAATTTGGACCAAGAACCAGCCTATCGTGTTCCAAGATTTCCTCGCCTCGGAGGAGATGCGGCGCGAGGCGTGGCGGCGGAAGATGGCGATTGACGAGACCTTCTCGAGCGCCAAGCCGAACCGGGGACATCGCGCCGTGGCGGAACTGGTCCGGAGCGGCCGCGCCGGCAGCGTCATTACGCAGAACATCGACGGCCTGCACCAGGCCTCGGGAGCGCCGGCGGATCGGGTCATCGAGTTGCACGGTAACGGCACGTATGCGGTCTGCCTCGATTGCCACCGGCTCCACGAACTCGCGCCGATTTTCGAGGACTTCAAACGCTCCGGGATACCGCCCGTTTGCACGGTGTGCGAAGGCATCGTGAAGACCGCCACGATTTCGTTCGGCCAGTCCATGCCGGAGGAACCGATGCGCCGGGCGCGGGACGAAACGCTTGCGTGCGATCTGTTCCTCACCCTTGGGTCGTCGCTCTCCGTTTTTCCGGCCGCGAGTTTTCCGGCCATTGCGAAGGAAAACGGGGCGACCCTCATCATCATCAACCGCGAACCGACGCCGCTCGACGCCGCCGCCGACCTCGTGTTGCACACGGGAATCGGCGATGCCCTCGGCGAGGCTGTTGGCGTCGAATAACCCCTGGAAACGAGAAGCTCGATGCATTCCAAGTCCAATGCGCCCGCCGGCCCCCTCGTGGGCATCAAGGTGGTCGACTTCAGCAGCTTCATCGCGGGGTGCTACGCCGCCCAACTCATGGGCGATTTTGGCGCCAGCGTCATCAAGGTCGAGCCGTTGCAAGGCGACGGCGCGCGGACGTGGGGCCCGTTCCTCGCGGGGGAGGGGCGCTTCTTCCAAGGCTGGAACCGGAACAAGAAGGGCATCGCGCTTGACCTCCGGACGGAGGACGGCCTGAAGATTGCCCATGACCTCGCGCGCGAGGCCGATGTCGTGATCGAGAACTACCGCGTCGGGGTGGCGAAGCGACTCAAGATCGATTACGAAACGCTGCGCGCGATCAATCCCCGCCTCATCTATCTGTCCGTGTCCGCATTCGGATCGCGCGGACCCTTCGCCACCCGGCCCGCTTACGACCCCGTGCTCCAGGCGATGAGCGGCGCCGCGCGGGGACACCTCCGGTTTTCGGGAAAGACCCATGTCTGTTCCGTCGCCGTGGCCGACTACGGCGCGGCCATGCTCGGGATGAACGGCGTCCTAATGGCGCTCTATCACCGCGAGCGCAGCGGCGAGGGGCAGCACGTCGAGACCTCGCTCCTGCAGGCCGTCATGTCGGTGCAATCGCAGATGCTCGTGAAGGCCCTCGACATCGATGAGGAACCGCCCCTCGGCATCTTCCCCTACACCTTCTTCGACACCCAGGACGACATGATCTTCATCGCCGCCGCGACCGACAAATTCTGGCGGCTCCTCTGCGAGATCCTCGAAGCGCCCGAACTGGGCGATAACCCCCGCTACGCCACGAACGCCCAGCGCGTGACCCACACCGAGGAGATCACCGCCGCGCTCCACGAATATCTCCGCCACAAGACCACCGCCGAGTGGGAGACGATCTTCCTCGCGGCCGACCTCCCCTGCGGCAGCCCCATGACCTACGCGGAGTTTTTCGAGACCGAGCAGGTCGCCGCGATGGATATGAACCCGATCGTGAACCACACCGCCATCGGCCCCATGCGTCTCGCGGGCGTGCCGATTCACCTCGAGAAAACGCCCGGCCGCGTCCAGTCCGCCCCGCCCCTCCTCGGCGAACACACGGACGAGATTCTGCGGGGCATCGGGCGATCGGGGGAGGAGATTGCGAGCCTGAGGGACAGCGGCGTGATCGGTTGATAGGAATTCTCCTATCGGGTCGCCGGGACGAACTTCAGTTCCAGGTCTTTTCCCAATGCGGCCGCGACGCGGCGCAACATGGTCAGGGAATGGCCCTCGTATCCGGCATTCTCGAGCCGGGAGATCACCGACGCGGAAGTTCCCACCTGCCGGGCAAGTTCCGACTGGGTCATGCCCGCGCCGGTCCGCAACGCCAGTAGTTTGCGCGCGAGCGCCGCATTGCGCCGTTCCCGATTGAGTTCCGCTTCCCGCTCCGGGTGTCCCCGGATATACCGCCGGTGGAGAATCTCCAGCGCATCGCTCGTTTTCTTCGCAGTCATTGTTTATTCCTCCATCGTATGCTTTGCAGGATTGAGTTCGTAACGCCGTTTTCGTTCGACGGCCAACGCGATCTCTTTCGTCGGTATTTCGTCTTCCTTTGTTATCGCGTGGGCCAATATGGCCGCTTCCCTCCCGTGGAAGAAATATAATACCCGGTAATTTACCGTCTGAAACCGCACCCTTAGTTCGTAGATTCCGTCCCGTAGATAGTCGGCCTCGGGCCTACGAAGTTGGTGGCCGAGCTCGCGCAACCGTTCAATTCGATCATAACATTTATAGAGCGCCGTTTTCGGAAGAGAACCCAACCAGTCGAGCACCGGGGCGCTGCCATCCTTCTCTCGAAAGTAAACGACCCTGATCGACATCCTTCCTCCCTGTTCCCGCTATCTTCGCAATATTGCTAATATACCTGAACGGGTCGCATCCGCGCAAACGATGCTCGTCTTTGGTGTCGAGTTCATGGCTGACTCGGCTGGCTCTCGACATCTTAGGCACTGAAGTAGAGGGGTACTGTCTGTAGTCTACGCGGCGTCACAACGACCGCCGGCCCGGGCTGCATGGCGATAATCCCCGCAAACATCCCCACTCCGTCCGCGTCCTCCGCGCCTCCCCGTCATCGTTGCAAAGCCGCCGGATCCGGCGCAAATAGGGCGCCTCGAATCGGGCTGTGCTTTCTTTGAGAGAATTCGATATAGTGTCAGTTCGTGAGCCAAGGAGTGGCCAATGCCGGGTGAACGACAATCGTCGCGCTTATTGACGCTCGTCTTTTCGGACCTCGTCGCGTCGACCGCGCTCAAATCGCAGAGAGGCGATGTCGCGGCGGGCGAGATCATCGAGCGGCACCGCGCGTGCCTTACGGATCTGGCCAGCCGCCATGACGGACGGATCGTCAAATGGGCCGGCGACGGCTGCTTCCTGACCTTCGAGACGCCGAGCGCTGCCGTGCAGTTCGCGCTGGGTATACAGGCCGCGCACCGTTCTGACCCTTCGCTCCCCAACCTGCGCGTCGGCGTTCATGTCGGCGAGGTGATGGAACGATGGCAGGACGGCGCCGTCGACTTCGAGGGTTTGGCGGTGGATCTCGCGTCGCGCGTGCAATCCCTCGCCATTCCGGGACAAATACTCATGTCCACGGAGGTCTTCAACAGCGCGCGGCAGCAATTGCGCTCGGGGGACGGCGACGCGGTGCTCTCGTGGCGCGCGCACGGGCCCTACGTCCTCAAGGGGATGGACGACCCGCTGGGCATCTGCGAAGTTGGCATCGAGGGACTTTCGCCGCTCGCCGCGCCGCCCAATTCGGAGAAGGCCTCGCGCGCGGTGCAACCGCACGAAGAGGCGGCCTTCGGGTGGCGGCCCGCGGTGGGCCAACCCGTACCGAAGCGGCAGCATTGGATTCTCGAACGGCAATTGGGGATCGGCGGCTTCGGCGAAGTCTGGCTGGCGCTCAACACGCTCTCGAAGGACCGGCGTGTCTTCAAATTCTGTTTCGAGCCTGATCGCATCCGTGGCCTCAAGCGCGAGGTCGTGCTCTTTCGCGTCCTCAAACAAAAACTCGGCGGCCACGAAGGCATCGCCCGGCTTCTGGATTGGGAGCTCGAAACGCCGCCCTATTTTATCGAGGCCGAATACACCGAGGGTGGCGACCTCAAGGACTGGGCCGCGCAACACGGCGGGCTGGCGGCGGTGCCGATGGAGACGCGGCTGGACATCGTCGCACAAGTGGCCGGCGCGCTCGCCGAGGCGCACAAGGCCGGCGTGTTGCACAAGGATATTAAGCCGGCAAACATCCTCATCCGGGGGACGGTGGCCACCCCGCACGCGATCATCACCGACTTCGGCATCGGGCTGCTGCTCGACCCGCAAGCCCTCAAACTCGGTGCGCTGGGCGCGACGGGCCTGACCAACACGCTGCTCAAGGACAGTTCCTCGTCGACCAGCGGTACCGCGATGTACATCGCGCCCGAACTTGTGGAAGGCAAGGCGCCGTCCGAGCGCTCGGATGTGTACGCGCTCGGTGTGATGCTCTACCAGATCGCAGTCGGCGACTTCTCCCACGCGCTTGCTCCGGGCTGGGAACGCGATATTGCCGATCCGTTGCTGCGAGAAGACATCGCGGCGTGTGTGGATGGCCAGCCGGAGAAGAGGCTGCAGGATTGCGGGCAATTGGCCGAACGGCTTCGCGCTCTTGGCCGGCGACGGAGCACCGTCGAGAGCGCCCAGCGCCGCAAACGCGTGATCCGGCGAGGCGTGTACGCCGCAGCGGCGGTGCTTTTGCTGCTCGCGGCCGGCGCGTCGGCCATCGTGGTCCGTGCGAACAACAAAGTGCAAGGGCGCGCGGCCTCGGCGCGCAACGAAGGCCTGCCCCAATTGCGTGCGCTTGTGGGAGAGGAAAAAAACTTCGAGGCCTACACGCTTGCCAGGGAAATTGAGAAGGTCCTTCCCGGCGATCCAACGTTGGCCGAATACCTGGGTCAGGTATCTTCGGAGATCAACATTTCCACGACGCCACAGGGAGCGAAGGTATCCTACAAACCCTACGGCGAACCCGACCTCGAATGGACTCCCATCGGAACTACGCCATTGGAAATGGTCCGTCTGCCGCTTGGATTCTACCGATTTCGACTCGAGCTCGAAGGCTACGAACCGCGCGAGCTTGTCGAGGCGGTACGAACCAGAATGTACGACAAAGAATACGACCGAAACCTCTACAAAGACCCCTATTTGCTCGAATTCACCCTCCACACGGCCGCCGAAACACCTCCTGGGATGCTGGCCGTCGACTCCGGCGGCCTCTTCAGCATGGACCACCTCGGGATGATCCGGGTCGAAGGTTTCTTCGTCGATCGCACGGAGGTGACCAACCGCGCATTTCGTGAATTCGTCGCGGCGGGCGGATACGACAAGCGGGAACTGTGGCCGGAACATTTGGTGAAGGACGGCGTCGAGGCGCAGTGGGAAGAGGCCCGGGCATCGCTCGTGGATCAAACAGGCCGGCCAGGACCCGCGACCTGGGAATTGGGGACCTATCCCGCCGGCCAGGACGACTACCCCGTCGGCGGTGTGAGCTGGTACGAGGCGATGGCCTATGCGAAATTCCGGGGAAAGGAACTGCCTACGCTTTACCATTGGCGCCGGGCGGCGCTTCCGCGGGCCGGGCGTAATGAACGCTTTAGCCCGTCCATCGTATCGCTGAGCAATCTGGAAGGTACCGGCCCCGCGCCCGTCGGTTCGTTCGCGGGCATTGGATTCAGCGGCGTGTCGGACATCGCGGGCAACGTGCGCGAGTGGTGCTATAACTCGGATGGCTCCAATCGGTTCGCCCTCGGCGGGGCCTGGACGGACATCCGCTATATGTTCAACGAAAGCACTGCGGTACAGCCCTGGGACCGATCCCCGATTAACGGACTGCGGTGCATTTCGGTTCCGGCGGGCGCTTCGATCCCGCCGATCTTGGCGGGCAACATCGAAAAAAAACTCTTGACGGACGCGGACATGACACCCGTCTCGGATGAGGCGTTTACCATCATCCGTGGCAGCTACACCTACGACCACACGCCCACAAACGCGCGCATCGAGCACACGGACGACGACTTAGGCGGCGTGATCCATCAACTGGTGCGCATGGCCAGCCCGGCGGGAAGCGACGACCTGCTGCTGCACGTGTATTTGCCCAAGGACAAGTCCGGACCGTTTCCCGCCGTGATTTTCTTTCCCGGCGCCGACTGCCTCAGCGTCCGTAAGTACGATGAGTTTTATAGTACAACTTACGATTTCATACCCAAGAGCGGGCGCGCGCTGATTATCCCGGTGTACAAAGGGACCTATGAACGGAACGACGGGCGCACGAGGGAGATGTACTCCAGTGTGCAAGGCGCTAGAGACTTAATTCGTGGATGGGTGCAGGAGATCGGCCGCACGGCGGATTACCTTGGCGAGCGGCCCGATATGGATACGTCCACGCTGTGCTTAACGGGCTGGAGCCTGGGTAGTAATATAGCGCAGGGTGTGCCGGCCGTCGAGGACCGAATTCGGGTGGTTATCCTGCTTTCAGGCGGAGCATTGAGCGATCGCGGGCCCGTGCCGGAAATTAACTCGTTCAACTACCACCCAAGAGTCCACGTACCGGTGCTCCTGATCTCCGGAAAGTACGACTACCTCTACCCTGTGGAGGAATCCCAGAAACTGCTGATGAAACTCATCGCGACGCCCGAAGCGGACAAGCGTCACGTCGTCCTCGATGCCGGTCACTGGCCCCTGCCACGCCTGCCGATGATGAACGAGATGCTCGCCTGGCTGGACAAGTATCAGGGCGTGCCGAAGTAGAAAACTAGCAGCCCGTGGCAAAAGTCGTCCGTCGAATCGAACTTCCCCTGTCGCCTGGCTTCGACTGGATGGAGAGCAAAAAATGGCCCAACTCCGTCATTGCGAACGAGCGCGCCTTTCTGCATGGCGCGCGTATGTGGCAATCTCGACTTTTGCCACGGGCTGCTAACGGATCAAGGAAGCGAACTTCAGTTCGATGTCCTTCCCCAACGCAGCCGCAACACCCGTAGCATCCGCGCGAGCGCCTCATAGCGCCGTTCCCGATCGAGTTCGGCCTCTCGCTCTGGCTGTCCCACGAAGTATCGCCGATGGATGATCTCCAGCGCGTCACTCGTTTTTTTCGTGGCCATCCAAATTTCCTCCATCGCGTGATCCGCCACTGCGACGACACACGGTACCATCAAGTCTATCAGGATCGCGTCGTCTCTCCGCCCAGGAAGCGGTTCCACTTCGCGAAATTTTCTTTCCATGGTAGCAAGTTCTCTTGCTGGCCGGACGCATGTAAGGCATCGAGCGCGTCCCGGCATGCGATCATCGTCGCCGCAAAACAGATGCCGGGGTAGATGGCGAGCGCGTAGCCGAGTTGTTCCAATTCGTCGAGCGGGATGGACGGCGACTTGGGGGCGATGTTGTAGACGTGGGGCAGTCCGGGAAGCTCGCGTGGAATCGCCTCGACTTGTTCGCGGGTTTCTGGTGCCTCGATGAACAGCAGGTCCGCGCCGGCATCGGCGTAGGCCGCGGCGCGTTCCAGCGCGGCGGCGAAACCCTCGACGGCGATGGCGTCCGTCCGCGCAACGATCACCGTGCCCGCTTCGCCGCGGGCCACGACTGCTGACTGAATCCGTTGCACCATTTCCGCGGCGGGCACCAGCACTTTGCCCTCCATATGCCCGCATTTCTTTGGCCAGGCCTGGTCTTCGAGTTGGATCCCGGCGACGCCGGCATCGATGTATCGCCGCATCGTCTCCCCGGCGTCTTCGTAGCCCGTGTCCGCGTCGGCGATGACCGGCACGGAGACGGCGGCGGCGATGCGCGCGGCGTTCGCGGACATCTCGTCGAGTCCAAGAATGCCGACGTCGGCGTGGCCGTGCGCCGCCGCGGTGCCGTATCCGGTCATGTACACCACGGGGAATCCCGCGGCTTCGATCAGTTTCGCGGTCAACGCATCGTAGGCGCCCGGTGCGGCGAGAATGCCCGGTGCGGCGAGGAGCGATCGAAGGCGGGCGGCGGGCGTCATCGCGCGGGCGCGAAGCCCCATTTTTCGAGCCAGGTCCCGCAGATGGCGGTGGCCTCGGCGAGCTGTTGCTTTTGGCCGATGTAATAGTGCGTGGCGCCGTCGATTTCGTGGAGTTCCTTCCGGTCGTGGCCGACGGCCTCGTAGAGCCGGTGTGTATGCGACGGCGTGCAGGCGTCATCCGCCAGGTTGCCGATGACGAGGACGGGGCAGGACACATCGCGCGCGCAGGCAATGCCGTCCGCCTTGGAATCGTCGTAGCTCCATTGCGAGAGCCAACTGCGCAACGTGCAGAACCTCGCGAGGCCGACGGGGCCGTCGTTCACCGCCTCGGGATCGCCAAGGTAGCACCAGTTCGGCTTTCGCTGGTTTGGGTCGATGGTGGGATCTTGCCAGCGCACATCCATCATGGTGCCATGGACGGTGAAACAATGCTCGGCTTGTCTTCCGCCTCGGGCGTTGAGTCCGTCGAGTTTCTCCTTGACCCAGACGGTGATGCGGCGGTTCCGCTCGACTTGCGCCTCGCGGAAGCGGGCGACAAATGCTTCAGTGTACGGCGGCTGGTTCGGATTGCGGGGGTCGTAGAGGTTGAGTTCGCAATCGCGCTCGTCCGGGCGAGACTCGTCCCGGATCGATGGATCCATCCACTCGGTCAAGGTCAACGCACGACTCACATGGGCCGCGAGCAGCATGAGGCCCTCGGCGGGAATGAGCCCGGCCTTCGTCAAGTCCGGCGGATCCCCGGCGGGAGTCGACGCAAGCGACGGACGCTCCGCTTGTTGTTGATAGAACAACGACATGCTCCCGCCGCCGCTCCATCCGCCCAGCACGACCCTTTCGTAGCCGAAGTTCGCCTTGGCGTGCTTGATGGCCTGGCCCAGGTCGACGAGGCATTTTTCCATGACCAGCGCCGAATCGTTGCCTCGATAGCGCGTGTTGGCATAGATGACGTGGTGGCCCGCCTGCGCAAGCGCGGTGACCAGCGGAAGCCACGCCCCGCCCCCGATCGGGTGGCTGAACACAATGACGGTCTTCGAGGCGACTCCCTTGGGCCGTAGCCATTGGCAATCGAAGAACACCATGTCCGTTGCGCCCGCATAGGTGTCCTTGAACGCGGAGGCCTCTTGGAATACGACGGGATACGCGATCCGATCGATCTCGTGGAGCAGGGGGGCGTTCATTCAAGGATACTCCGCGGCCAGGCAGGCCATTGTCGATTCATCGGGTTCGCGTCGCGAGTCGGTCATTTCGGCCCGGGGACACGGAAGAACGCCTCGTCCCGGTCGCGACGTTCTTCGCGCTACGGCCCCATTCCGTGGGGAATTCCCGGTATTCGCGGCAAAACGGGGTTCCCCGGAGGCTTGCACGGGCGGCCCCCACGACGTATGATGGAGGCCTTCGATTGAACGGGAGAAATGCCATGAACGGAAATGTATTCGATCGCCGGGAATTGTTCAAGAAGGCCGCGGCCACGAGCGCGGGCGCGGGACTGTTGGGCCTCGCCACTGGGCAGGGTACTGCGGTAGCCCAAGACGCCCCCGCCGCAAGCGCCACCCCTGCCGCCAAGGTGCCCATGCGCCCCTTCGGCGCGACGGGCGAGAAAATCCCCATCCTGGTGATGGGCGGGTCGCAGGATTTTGACCTGAAGTACGAGAAGAAGCTCCATCGCGCCTTCGAGGAAGGCGTCACCTACATCGACACCGCCGAGAAGTACACGAACGGCAACTCGCACGTGGCCGTGGGCGCCTTCATCGAGCAGGTCGGCCGGAAGAACGTCTGGATCACCTCGAAGTCGGGCCTCTGGGGTAACGCCCCGGAATGTCCCCCGGACAAACTCCTCGCCGCCATCGAGAAGGAGATGCCGGTCCTCAAGACCGACTATCTCGACATGTACTTCATGCACGGCGTCCGCGATATCGCCATGTTGGACGACCCGTGGATCCAGATGGGCCAGGACATGAAAAAGAAGGGCCTCACCCGGTTCTTCGGGTTCTCCTGCCACGACGGGAACGTCGTCGACCTGATGAACAAGGCGGCGGCCCTCGGCGCGGGCAAGATCGACGGCATCATGTTCCGGTACAGCTTCGCGATGTACGGCAATACGGAACTCAACAAGGCCATCGACGCCTGCGTGAAAGCCGGTATCGGCCTGATCGCCATGAAGACCCAGGCCTCGGTTCTCGATGACAGCGAGGAAGTGAAGCGCTTCCAGTCCGACAACTACAATCTGTTCCAGGCGAAGCTCAAGGCGGTCTGGGCCGACGAGCGCATCTCGGGCGCGGTCTCGTCCATGCGCAACACCGACCAGATCGACCAGAACGTCGCCGCGGCGAAATCGCCCGTGCAACTGTCGATGAAGGAATGGATGCAGCTGAACCAGTTCGCCGCCCGCACCGCGAACCACCGCTGCAACGGCTGCCGCGAGAACTGCGAATCGCAGATCGCCGGCAACACCCGCGTCGCCGACTCGCTCCGCTACCTCATGTATGCCGAATGCTACGGCGACTTTGCCGAGGCGCGCCAGCTATACCGCAGCATGGGCCACGACCAGCGCTTCGACGAGTCCATCGATTATGCTGCCGCCGCCAAGGCCTGCCCGCAACGGATCGACATCGCGGCGCGGCTGCGCGACGCGCACACGCGGCTCGCCTAGAGTCGTCACACGCTTGCAGTTCGAATCCCCCCCGGCGCGTTCGGGGGGGATTTTTTAGTTCATCGCGGATTCGTCGCAAGCGGTCCGCGAACGAGGGAGCGGGGCCCCGACTTCGCCGCCGGCTCAAATCCAGCACTGGACCGCTGGATTATTCCGGAAAACCGGAGAATATATCGGCAAGGAAAGAGAATAGCCCAAACAGGAAATCCCCGATCGTGCCAAACAGCCCAGAGACAAATTCGTAGATCAAATCATCGAGACTCGTATTCATTTGCGTCCTCCTCCGATTAACTTACCTCGTGAGACAAAGTACACTTCGACCGTATCACCATACCAAGAAAATCTTCCGGAACGCCACAAGCGGCCCGCTTATTTGACGCCCGTCGCGCGCTTGTGTTTCCGCCGTTCCCTTCGTCCGCTAACCCGGTTCGGCACGCATAAACCGTGCAAAACCCCGGGCGTTCGCAAGAAAGTGGTGTATCGCGCGTCGATGGGGAAGTGATCCGGACGAAGTATAGCTCGCCCACTCGCATTCATAAAGCGCCTGGCCCGGGGACGCGGGCGTTGGGCGGCTCGAGTCCGGGCGCCCATTCGATTGGAATCCCACCCACACGGCCGGGGCGTTCGGATCAGTTCTTCGGAATGATCCTTCGGAGCAGGCCTCCGGCGGCCTCGGCCGCGTCGCGGAGGACGCGCTCGCCGGCCGCGATGGGCTTGGGGGAAATCCGGCTGGAGGTGTCCACCTTGGGATCGTAGGGCGAGCCCGTGACCTTCAAATCGAGGGCGGCGAGTTTCGTGGTGGTCTCGACCAACTCGCGCAATCCCGGCACGCGGGCGGCGAGGCGATTGACGTTTTCGAGCAGTTGGACCGCGACATCGACGTTTGCGGAGTCGAGCGGGAAGTCGACGATGCCGTTGGCGACCATGCGGTACGGGTTGTCCTCCAGGACGGAGTCGCCCAGGGTCATCAGTCCGTTCTCGATGGAAATCGTGCCGGTACACTCGGTGTATGTCAGGCCCTTGTCGCGCAGGTCCGGGACTTTCAGCGCGAATATCTCGGTGCTCTTCAAGGCCGTCAGAATCCGGGTTGCCCAGCCGAGGGACCCGAACGACCCGTCGCGCGCGACCCATTGCCCCGATCCGGTCATGCCCTTCATCATCTCGCGGGTGGCGCCCCAAGGCGCGCGCAAGCGGACGTTGCCGCTCATCGCGCCGGAGAAATGGCGCGGTTCCTCGAATAACACTTCGTCGAAAATGCGGGTGTCGATGCCGTCCATGACGAGATCGGCGGCGAGGACACGGCCGACGTCGTCGATGGAGAGCAGATCGATGGCGCCCGTCACGCTCCCCGAGTAGGGCCTGAACGCGAGATCGCGGACATGGATGCCCCCGGAGTCCGAGATTACGGTGGCCCGGAGCGCATCGACCTTGCCGCGCTTGTAGTAGACCTCCTCGACCGCGACGTCGAAGCGTCCGTCAAAGGGGCTTTCGGCGGCGGCGGGATTCTCGGCGGCGGGCGCGCCGTCGCCCCCGATCGCCCCCTCGGGGTTGCCCAGGGAACGCGCGGCGTCCATCATCGCGACGAGGGCGTCGACGTCGAGCTTCTTCCCGCGAACGGTCCCCGCCCATTGTTCGCCGGATCGGCCGGCGTTGACGACGCAGTCGGAGTTCGCGCCGCGGATGGCGAGATCGCGGGCATCGAATGCGCCCTCGCGCACGGAGAGTCCGCCCGAAATCGAATTGAGGCGCACGTCCTTGTCAAGCGCAAACGCGACGCTGTCGAGCTCGAGGTCGGCCTCGAATGGGGCCGTGGCGATGCTGCCCTTGACCCGGCCGCGCGCCGTGGCGCCGTCCTTGAGCACGCGCGACAAGGCGTCGATTTCGTTGTCGATGCCGCGGGCGAACCACCGGTCGCCCTCGATCGCGAACGGGACACGCACGCCCACGCAGTCGATGGATAGTTCCCGCGCCTGCCACTCGTTCTCCGTGGCCTCTCCGGTCAAGACGACGGTAAGGGCGTCCCCGGCCCGTTTCTCGATGTGTTTGCCGTAGGTAATCGTGCAGCCCGTCAGGGCCGCCGAGGCGTCGAATCGGCCCGCCGCCGGGTCGCGGCCAAAGACGATCGCGGCATCTCCACGTCCGAGCAGTCCTTTCGGAAGGGTGTCCTCGCCGAGGGCATCGAGCGCGATCCGGGTCTCGCCGTCGATGACGCCAAGGGCGTATCCGTCCCCGCGCTTGTTCAAGACAACCGCCCCGACCAAGGGGGGGTTCCCCTCGCGACGGGTCCGAATTTCGATGTCCTTCGCGTCGTTCGCGGCGAGCGCGATGGAGGTTGTCAGGGTCGATTGCCCGAACTGGGCGAGGATGGGTGCAATGCGCCGGCGATCGGTGTCGTTTTTGAGGAACGAGGACACGGCCTTTTCTGCGTCCCCCTTCACCGTGCCCGACCAAGTTTTCTCCGCGAAAACATAGCGGCCCCGAAGCTCGAGCGCGCCGAGCCGGTCGGAGAGGGTATCGAGGTTCGTCCGTATGCCTTCGTCATTGGTCTCGAAATCGACCGCAACGGCGCCAAAGACGCTCGAGAAGTCCTTCGCCGCCACCGTGAAGGCGGCGTCCTTGACGCGGCCCTGCACGGCGAGATCGGGGGGCAAGCCGTCCGCGTGGGGAAACGTGCCCGCGATCCGGGTAAGGGTGACTTCGCCCTTGATGTCGCGAATGCTGTCGTTGGGCAGGAATGCGCCGAGACGGGCGCGGGACAAGTCGGCGGCCCCGGAGAGATCGAGCGCAAACGTCTTCGCGGAGAAATCCGGGAGGATGGTCCCCGCGATCGAGAACCCGTCGCCCGCCACTTCCTCGATCCGAATGAGGTTCTCGATGACGTCCGCCCGCCCGTGCATGGCCAGCGTGACCGGCTCGTTCTTCGATGTCCGGATGTCAATGCCCCCGAACGTGGCGCTTCCGCTCGCCACGCGCAGCGAACCGTCCGCGGCGCGGCCCGCGCGGAGGTCTGTCGCGGTCAGGCTGGCGCCGTCCTGCGCGGTGACGGCGAAGTCCTTGAGATTTGCCATGCCGAGGATCGCCGCGAGAGCGTCGCCGGAAATGGCGAGCGAGGCGATCGTCGCGGAGAGCTCCCCGTCGTCGTGGCGGGTGGCGTCGCCGGCGAGCTTGATCCCGGGGGCGTCCCAAGAGAACTCGTTGAGCGTGACCTTGCCGTGGTCCCACCAGAGTATGCCGCCATATCCGCCGGCCAATTCGGGATGTTCCCGCGATTCCACGTTTCCGGTCAGTCTGCCTTCCAGCAGTTGCGGATCGGTCCCCTTGATGGCGAGTTCCGCCGCGAGATTCGCCTTGGGGGCGCCCTCGATGGGAGATGCGGCGGTATCGAACCCTCCCAGGGAAACGGTCCCGGAAATTCCCTCGATCTTGCCCTCGCGCGAGGCGATATCGAGCTTCGCCCGGAGTCGCGCCCCGCCGAGCGTGGGGAGAATGGCCGTCAGGTCGATACCGGCCGCGCCGGAAAGGATGCCTGCGCCATTGGCGTCGAGTATCGCCGCGGGTTCCCCGGCATCGCCAAGGTAGACTCGCCCGCCCGCAGTGTGGACCCGTTGGACGTCGACCTTGAACGGGGACTTTTTCTCCCGGGGTTTTTTCAATTCGTCGAGCAGTGCATCGACGCGCTCGCGAAGCGAATCCGCGTCGCGGGGCAAGTAAACCTTGAGGAGTTCCGGCTCGACGGAGGTAATGTCGACCGTGCGCCGCACGAGGGGCCACAATTTTGCCCGAATCGTCACCCGCCCCGCGGTGGCGCGGAAATCGGTGTCGCCCACGGTGAAGCCGTACGCCTCGACACGGGGCGTGGGGAAAATATCCAGATCGAGCGATCCTATCGAGGCGGAAAGCCCGGTGGCCTTGGATATTTCCTCGACCAGCATCGGGCGATAACTATCGATGCGGAGGACAAGGCGCTCGAACAATAGCCACGCGACGACCGACGCAACGAGGGCGAAAGCGATAAACCGCAAGACCCGGCGGCGCCGCTTTGCCGCCCTGGGAGGCGTATCGGATTGCGTCATTCGCCAATCCTTCCCGGCCGGTCGCGGCGCCTGGGCTCCGCGCGAGAATCGGCGCGGTCAATTCCCTCGTTGCGTGAACAGATACATGCCTTCCTTGCCCGGCGCGAGGATGTCGGGACGGTTGTCGCCGTTGATGTCCTGAATCCACATATAGATGCCGGTCCCGCTGTGGTCCTTGGGATCGCCGAAGTCGATAATGTGCTCGGTGAACTTGCCGCCGTCGATGGCGTACCAATAGATGCCGACGGGGTCATCGACGCCGGGATCGCCCGCCGGATGGGCCCGCCACCGCTTCCCGGTGATGAGCTCCGGTTTCCCGTCGCCATCGAGATCGGCGAGCGCCATCTCGTGATATTGGGTGCGTTTCGTCTCGATGTCGTGCTTGGTCCAGGTGCGCGCGCCATCGGGCGACGCGCCTTGTTCCCACCATGCCACGCCGTAGTCGTGCCCTTGGCCGACGATGATGTCGGCCTTGCCGTCGCCGTTCGCGTCGTGTACGAGGATGGGCACGCTCGAGCTACCGCCGAGACCGAATTCCGCGTGAAACTCCCACGTCTGCTCGAGGGGCTTCGCGGGGGCCTCGAGCCAGCCGGTGTCGAAAACCAGGTCCCCGCGTCCGTCGCCGTTTAGATCGCCGAAGCCTAGGCCGTGGGTACCCTTGATGTCGTTGACTTGGTGTTGCAGGAACTTCCCCGTGCCATTCCCCTTCGCGTCGCGTACGAGTTTGAAAATCTGTTGCGGATTTCCCGGCGTATTCGGCACGATCTCGACGTGGCCGTCGCCGTCGATGTCCCAGAAACTGGGGCGCTCGACGTTGCCGACCTTGGCGATTTCGTGGTTGGTCCATTCTACGGGCTTGCCCTTCGGATTTTCGCGCCACTGGACGGCCATGCCCCACCACGCACCCGTCACGATATCGAGGTAGCCGTCGCCGTTGACGTCCATGGGGTAGTCGGAGAAATCGTCGTAGTAGTCGTCTTGCTTCAGGATCGAACATATTTTGTGCCGTCCCGTCCATTCCGGGCCGGCGAACCAATATTCGCCTGAAACGATGTCCAAGTGACCGTCGTTGTCGACATCGAAGACGGATGCGGCCTCGTAGGTCGTGTCGCCAATGCGCTGCCGGTCGAACTGCACGCTCGCATTCGCGGCCAGCGCCGCGATTAGAATTAGGCTTTGCATCGCTTGGAATACTCCGGGTTCGATTAATCGGTCGTGATACTGGACGAAACCAGCATACACGAATTCACGCGGTGCCCGAAAACGGCCGTGGGGCGGAAAAAGGGGCCATGCCAGGAACGATGGCATGGACGATATGGACGTGCCGGACGATATGGACCTACTGGACGAGATGGACCTATTGCCGGTATAGGTCACGGCCCCGCGTTTGTGAGGCACACCCCATGAAAAAATTGGCCTTGACGCCCGCGCAACGAAGGACCTATACTGGGGCCCAATCCGCCTGTGGTAGTCGCGCGCGGTTCATGAAGGAATTCCCGGCGAGGGCCGGGAGACACATTGACGGGAATGCCCAGCGCAACCCGAAGGAGAACCGCCCGTGGCACAAGGTACAATCAAGTTTTTCAATGAGAGCAAGGGTTTTGGGTTCATCACGCCCGAAGACGGCGGCAAGGATTTGTTCGTCCACGCCTCGAATGTTCAACCGCAAGGTCAAATCCTGAAGGACGGCCAGAAGGTCTCGTTCGTGGTTGGCCAAGGCCGCAAGGGCCCGGAAGCGACAGAAGTCCGGGCCGTCTAACCAAGGCGCTGCGGGTTTCCGTTTCGAGCCCCCGATGGTAGCGGGGGCGTTTTTTTCCGTTGCATGAGTGGTGTGCCGCCGCGCAGCCGCTCGCGCGGATTGCGGGCTCGTTTTCGATGCCAAGGGGCGAAAATGCCGCCTTGGATCGGTAACGCGAGCGGCGGCACGCCCGAGGACGGCGTTGCGCGGGGCGGCTACAACGCCCCGGGCGATCCGGCCGGAAAAATCGAATGGCCTTGACGTACTACATCGACGGGTACAACCTACTGCACAGTTCCGCGCGGCTGGCGAAATTGGCCGGCGCAGACTTCGAGGCGGCGCGCAACGGGCTCGTTGACGAAGTCGCGCGCTTCTGCATTGCCACGGGCGAAGAGGTGAGGCTGATATTCGACGGGCGCGGAAAGCGCACAGGCCATGTGCCCGCCACGCCCGGAGTATCGGGATTGAAAGTCACCTTTACCCCCCACGACCGGACGGCGGACGCGGTCATTGAGCGGGCGGTGTACCAGGCGAGTCACCGTGGGCGGGTTGTCGTGGTGACGGGGGATCGAGGAATTCGAGACCTTTGCGTGGGGCTGGGGGCGCTCGTGATGAGCCCGGAGCACTTTTTCTCGACGGCGCATGCGGTCTACCAAGAAACTTCGGCACCGACATTGGCCCAACAATCGGTCCAGACGATGGGGTGCGTGGAAGACCGGCTTGACGAGGTGGCCCGGGACCGTTTGGCGGCGCTCCGCATGCGGCTCGATTCCTAGATATCGCCATTGTGCGCCTCGCGGACAAGCCTGCGCCGTCGCACGAGCGCGACGGCGGCGCGGTAACTATTGACAGGACCCGAGGCGTCATCTACAATCCGGAAAAGGAGTTATCTGGATTGGCGCGCGACGACGGAGAATCGCGAATTGTCCTCGGGAATCTATCTGGCCCTTATGCTTGGTGCCATCGGACTTTTCTCGGCGCTCATCGTCCCGGCGCTCCTATGGAAGAAGTGCGCCGGATGCGGCGCGCGCAATCTCTTGGATGCCATGTATTGCACGCGATGCGGCGGGCCATTTCCCGATGAAGACGATTCCCGCGGCATTCGCTCCCGAAAGGATGGGTAGTCCGGTTGGCTAGCATGATAAATTGTCCGTACTGCGGCAAACTGACGGACCCCAAACTCGAGGGCTGCCCGCACTGCGGGGGTCGCCTGCAGGCGACGGCCGCGCCAGGCCGGGTGGCGGGACGCAGCCGCCAGACCTGCCCGAGTTGCAAGGCGATGATCCAAGAGGGCGACATCATCTGCGTGGTGTGCGGGACCAACCTCCTCACGGGCCAGAAGATAAGCGCGGAATTAAAGACGGTAACGAACCGGTCGCGGCAAACATTTTGGCTTGCCGCGGGCGGTATTTCGGGGGCAGTCCTGCTAGTCGCGGGCCTCATTGGCGGATACCTATTGACGCGGGATCCTGTCCGCCAAGCACAGAAACTTGTCGCGAACAACCAATCCCTCGAGGCCATCAACGTGCTCTCGGCGCACGTCGAGGGTCACGCGGACGACGCCCGGGCTTGGGAACTGTTGGCGGATCTCGAGTGGGGCGCCAACCAATCGTCGAAGGCGGCGGCGGCCTTCGAGCGGGTTTTCGATCTCGATCCACTGAACATCGACGCCGCATACAACGCCCTTGCGGCCCTTGGGGCGCAGGGGCCCGGCCAACTCGACCGTCAGATCGGCCTGCTTGGACGCGTCGTTTCGGCGAATCCGGATGCGACCCATGCATGGTACTTGTTGGCCCTCGCGCAGGGCGGCAAGGGCGACACCGCCGCCCAAATCAGCGCCTTGGAACGGGTGATTGCGTTGGAGCCGGGCGATCCCAGGGCCCACTGGGGTTTGGGCATCGGGATGGCGCTGGAGGGAAGTTATGACCGCGCGGCGGAGGAAATCGGCGCGGGAGGCGCGGGTGTATCCCCGGGCAATCGGCTGGCCTCGGAGGGCTTCGTGGCGTCGTTGCGGGGCGACGACGAAAACGCCGTGCGTAAACTTGGCGAGGCGGCCGGGGACGAGACCCTCGCGGTGCGCGCCGGGACTCTGACGCAATTGGGAAAACTCTTGTCCGAGCAGGGTCGATTCGAGGAAGCCGAGCCGCACCTCCGGGAAGCCCAAGCCCTGGACAAGAGGAACCCGGCCGTGAATTACTTGTTGGCCATCTGCCTCAAGGGCCAGGGGCTTCAGCAGGACGCATTGTCCCTCTTCGAGGAGATTTCCAACGAGCCGTCCGGACCCCATACGTTGGGCGCGACCGTCCAAGCGGCGGAGATATACCTTTCCCTCAATAACCTGGACCGGGCACAGTCCACGATTGAGCGGGCGACGCAGCAAGGAGGGGGTGACGCGGCCTTTCTCACGGTGCGCGGGCGGCTGTACTCGGCGCGGGACAACCTGGCGGAAGCGCAGAACTCGTTCAAGCGGGCGGTCGGCATCGACCCGAATTACGCGCCGGCCTACCTTGAGAACGGATTGCTTTACATGAAGCGCGAGTCCATGGCCGAGGGCCTGCGCGAATTCGAAAAATATCTCGAGCTAATCGGACCGGAGGCGAACAGCCCGCAGGGAGCCCAGATTCAAGAGTTGGTCCAACAGCTCCGGCAGACGACGGGCGAAGCCCCATCGGCTTGACGCTGCCATTCACGCGAGGAATCCATGAAAATTATGCATCGTAGGACGATTTCGATATCGATCATCTGTGCGCTTGCGCCGTGCACGGGCCCGGCGTGGGCTTGGGGGCCTGTCACGGAGATGACGGTCGTGACCACGGCGGTCCATGTGCTCTCGAAGGACAGCGCGCTGCCGCTCGATAAACTCCAGCGCTACGTGGGCGAAGGCGCGTCCATCGCCGCCGGGGCGGAGGCCGCGCTCTTTCCGACATTTGGGGTCGATCCGATTGGCGCCATCGAGACGGAGATGTACCTGCTCCAGTCGGTACGCTCGGAACGAGTCGATCCGTATTTCGCGTTCCGGCTCGGTTGCCTCGGGAAGATGGTCGCGCGGGTGACGGCGCCGCTCGCGGCGCGCGACCCGGCGTATCGCGATGCCTATTTCGCGGACGTGGACAAGAACGTATCGAGAATTGAGGTGCTGCCCTCGCCAAGGCTGCTGGTGGATCCGCAAGCGTACTTCGCCCGAATACTTCGCGCGGCGCGCGAGGACGAGGAAACAATCCTCGCGGAGTATCGCGCCGGGCAGGGCTTCACGGGACTCGCCAAGGCGGCCATGGGCGAGGACGTGGGCCGATCGGTCAATTCCGTGGCGGACGCGTGGTTTACGATCCTGTCCAGCCGGGCGGCGGTCGCGAACGTCTCCGGGGCGAATATGCAGGCGTATGCCCTGGGCTCGATGCAGTTCTACCTTGGCCAGAAAAATGTCGCCGAGATACGCGAATCCTATGAACGCATATCGGGCCTTGGCCTGCTTTCCACGGACGTGCGCAAGCTTGTCGGCGACATGTTTTACGACGCCGCGATGTTCGACCGCGCGGTCGAGGAGTATCGCGCCGTGCTCGCCGCGTCGCCCGGCCGACGGGACGTGATGGAAAAGTTGGCGCTTTACTTCGAGACCGTTGGGGACGAAGCCATCGCGGACAAAAAGCTCGAGGCGGCCCGCGACGCATATGCATCCGCGGTGGAATCCGACAAGCTTCATCCGACGGCGCAATCGAAGCTGATGGACGCCGAGTCGCGCATCGTCGATCGGGACACCCGCCTTGCCCAGGCGCGGGCCGCGATCCAGGCGGCCGAGGCGTCGCAGGCGCAAGCGGAGAACGAGGCGCTGAACCAGAATTACGCGGGCGCCATCGCCTTGCTGCGCGACGCGGAACGCGACTATTCGAAGGTATCGGCGGAGTTCCCCGCGGAGGCGACAACCGCCGGGGTCGGATTGAAACAGATGACCGGCCTGCTGCGGGAATGGAAGTCGCGCCTGATCAGCTCGGCGCAATCGTTGAGCGGAAGCGCGGCGTCATTCGACGCCAAACGGCTCGCGAGCCAAACCGATGACGTCGCCAAGCCGGCGCTTCGAGACTTGATCGACCAGGCATTCCAGGGCGAAATGCAAGCGCTTAAGAAGAACTTGGACGACCGCGTGACTGGCAACCAGTTCCCCTGACGAATCCGGCGCGGGGCGGTCGCGCTTCGATTCCGCGCCGCGGCGTCCGGCCTTCGCTTGGACGCTACAAAGCGCCGATCTTGTCGGCGAGTTCCTGGGCGAGGGCCTTGGCGGTGGCTATGGAATCGTGCTGCACCATGACGCGGACGATGGGCTCGGTGCCGGAGGGGCGCATGACGATGCGGCCGCGCCCGGCGAGGGTGGCCTCGGCCTCCTCGCGCAGTTTGTCGAGCACGGCCTGGGCCGGCTTCGGGCGGCCGTTGAGCGGGATTTTCGTGTGGGCCTCGGGTAGGGCCGAGTAGACGTTGGCCAGCTCCGAGAGCCGCTGTTCCTTGCGGATCATCGTGGCGAGGACGTGCAGCGCGGTGAGCAGGGCGTCGCCGGTCGTGTTGTGCTCGAGCATGACGATGTGGCCGGAGGACTCGCCGCCGAGGAACAACCCGTCGCGGCGCATCGCCTCGACGACGTAGCGGTCGCCGACGTTGGTGTGGACGATCTTCCCGCCCAGCGGCGCGAGGGCGCGGCTTAGGCCGCCGTTGGCCATGACAGTGGTCACGACCGTTTTATTCGGGAGGAGGTTGCGCTCGAGCATGTCGACGCCGAGGATGGCGAGGATGGCGTTGCCGTCGAGCAGGCGGCCTTCCTCGTCGGACATGACGACGCGGTCGCCGTCGCCGTCGAAGGCGATGCCGAGATCGGCCCGTTCGCGGATGACGTGGGCGCGCATGTCCTCGGGATGGACCGAGCCGCAGTTCTCGTTGATGTTGTGGCCGTC
>CANKTP010000046.1 GCA_947486375.1 Candidatus Hydrogenedentota bacterium
ACAAGGGATACTGGCAATAGGCGCGGTCGAATCGGAGTCCCCGTGCCGCCAGCGCGTCGATGTTTGGGGTCTGCGCGCGTTCGTGGCCATACGCCCCAAGGTTGTCGTTCAAGTCGTCCGCGATAATGAACAGCACATTGGGGCGTGCGGTCTGGGCGCCGGCAACCGAAGAATCAGCGATAAGCAGGGCAAGCCATGCGGCGAGGCCCGCCATCAGGCTGCGGCGAAAGCGGCCAGCGCTTCGTTTTGTCATCGATCCGTCCTCCTGACCCAAAACGCTACACTACCGCACGATTCTTATCAATGAGGCACCGTAGGCCCGCCGCACACGAAATCGACCTCGACCCCCTGGTGGCGTTCATGGGCAAGCATCTTCGCGGAGAGCAGTAGGGATGTTCTTCAGTCGAATTCCCCGATCATCCCCGACGGCGTGCGGACGAGTGCCTGAATTCATGCGGAGTGGGGGAGTCGAAACGCGGATTCCCGAAGTACACTGACCGGGCAATCCTCGGTCACGACCCGACGGTAAACGCCACTACGCCACACACTACGGCATTGGACATGTCGCCAGCATCGCAGGCCCCTACAGCACCTCGACCGTTATATTGTGGTTCGTGTAGATGCAGATGTCCGCCGCGATCCCCAGCGACTGCCGCACGATCGCCTCGGCGTCCAATGGCGAACACGCCACCAACGCCCGCGCCGCTGCCAACGCGAACCCGCCCCCGGACCCAATCGCCAGGATGCCGTCGTCCGGCTCGATGATCTCGCCCGTGCCCGAGATGAGCAGGGACTTCTCCACATCGCAGACCGCCAGCAACGCCTCGAGCCGGCTGAGGTATTTGTCCGTCCGCCAGGATTTGCCCAGCTCGACCGCCGCGCGCATGAGGTTGTTGTTGAATTCGCCCATCTTCGCCTCGAAGCGATCGAAGAGCGTGAAGGCGTCCGCCACGCTCCCCGCAAACCCCGCGATCACGCGACCGTCCGCAATACGCCGCACCTTCGACGCGCGCGACTTCATCACGGTATTGCCCAGGGTCACCTGCCCGTCGCCGCCCAGCGCAACCTTGCCATCCTTGCGCACGGAGATGACGGTCGTGGCGTGAAATTGTTCCATCGAATGGGCCTTTCGTTAGGGATGCGCAAGCGTAACAGATCACCCCGCGAGGTTCATAAACACCGCAGCGCCGAGGGAGGAAAGTCCCCCTTTGAAGGGGGATCAAGGGGGATGTTGGATTAAACCAATAAACTGTATAACTAGTTAACAATAACACTAATCACTTCCCCTCGCGATTCCCGCCGCCAGTCCGCCCCCTGCCGCGCTGCCCCGTCAAGCCCAGAATCACCGGACAATGTCGGCCTTTGTGCTATTGACGATCGCCTTCAGTTCGCCCTGTTCGCGCGACGGGACGCCAAACTTGTCCAGCCTCTGTTGGAAGTCGTCGAGGAACGAGTCCCATTCCTGCGCGGTGATCCCAAGGTGGTCGTGGGACTCGCGCATGCTGCGGCCCGTGTAACTTTGCGGCCCCCCGGTGGCCCAACCCACCATCTCCGTGACGAGGTACTTGAATCCCGCGGGCGGCACCTTGTGATGGGCATCGTCAACGCGGGGGTTCGCGTTGAGCCGCGGATCGACCATGATCCGGTCGACAAAGTCGTCGACGACCGTCGCAATGGCGAAGATACCGCCCAAGCGATTGTAGAGGCTGTCTGGCTGATCGTCACTCATGTAATTCCCTCCTTTGTTTGGAATTAGTCCCGGCGAATTGTCCCAATGCCTTGTTGGGTCGATTCCATTGACTGTATCGACGGGCGTGACGCGCGTCGCATGATATGAAACGCGCCGGTTCACTTCCCCGCCACAATCCCCGCCGCCTCGTCCACGTCCCCCGCATACCGCGTCAACGCCTCCGCCAGTGTCGCAATCTGCGCCCCCGTCTCCGCCCATGCCCGCTCCTCGATACCCTCGCGCACGCCGGGAAAGGTCTTCACACCGTATCCCGTGTAGTAACCCGGCGCGTAAACCAAATGGCGAAACCAAGGACGGCGGGGAAGGCCATCCTCGCCAATCAGGCTGCGTTCGCTCTGGTAGAGAATCTTGTCCAGCGCGGCGGCCCGTTCCGGCGACAGTGCGTTGCCTGACGACTGCAATGTCTTGACGGCATCGCCATACCGTTGTGCCACCGCATCGAGCGCGTCGAGCGCGTTCAAGATCGGCGCGAAATTCAAGTGCGGCACCGGGTCCTTCGGCGTCGGCGGAACGTATTTCTCTTTCGGATCCGCCGCGAGGGTATAGCGATTCTCCGCAATCATCTTGTTGAGCGTCTCGGTATCGTCGCGCATCGTGTCGGCCAGCTTGACCAACTCGTCCGCATACCGCCGATAGGTCTTCGCCGCGCGCGTAAACTCGAATGGCAACACATCGGCGTCCGCCAATCGCAATGTCAGCCGCCCCGCTACCTTGGTCAATGCGACGCCGTAGCTGAAGTCCGGATCGACAAAGCGCGTGTAGTGATCGAAGGTGTCAAAGCAGGTGTGGTACTCCCCGCCCTCGCCCTCGCCGCCAAACCCGAGGTTGAACGACGCGATGCCGAGATGGTCGATGAATGCGGTGTAGTCCGACCCGGACCCGAGCGCGCCGATCCGCATCGTCGAGTCCTCCTTGGCGGCGGCCTTTTGTTCGGGCGTCCCGGAGACCAATTGGTACGACCGGGCACGCTCGGAAAGACTGACCCCCGTGAGGGGATCGGTCACCGCGCCCACGGCCTCGCCGGCCATCGTCTCGAGCGAATGCGATCCGCCGAGAAATAGAAATCCGCGCGAGGTGCCATCGGTGTTGACGTAGGCGACTGCCTTCTCGCCCAACTGCTTCGCGTGTTCCTCGACCCACTCCGTCGAACCGAGCAGACCCGGCTCTTCCCCGTCCCATGCCCCAAAGACAAGCGTCCGCTTCGGCCGCCACCCCGTCTTCGCCATCTCGCCAAACGCCCGCGCCTGCTCGAGCACCGTCATGAGACCGCTCATCGGATCGCGCGCCCCGATGACCCATGCGTCGTGATGGTTCGCCCGGACGATCCACTGGTCTGGATACGTGCTCCCCGTCATTTTCGCGATGACGTTGTAGGTCGGAACCAGCTTCCAGTCGAACTCCAGCTTCAGCTTCACGACCGCCGATCCCTCGCCGCCAAGCCGATAGGTCACCGGCATCGCCCCGCGCCATTCCTTCGGCGCCACCGGGCCGCTCATCGCGCGGAAGATCGGCAACGCATCGGCATACGAAATCGGTAGCACGGGGATTGCCGTGACGGTATCCAGCTTCTTCGGGTCGAAACGCCGCTTCGTCTTCGTGGCACCCTCGTTCGGAGTCAGCGGATCGCCCGGACGCGTCGGCATGTCAACCACCGACCCGCGTTGCACCCCCGTGTCGTGTTTGTATGCCCCCGCCGGATACGCATCGCCCTGGAAGAATCCGTCCTCGCCCGGGTCGTTAAAGATGATGCAGCCGACGGCCCCTTTCTCGGCGGCGACTTTCGGCTTGATGCCGCGCCACGATTGGCCGTAGCGGGCGATCGCGATCTTCCCCTTCATGTCGATCCCGTGCCGTTCGAGGACCTCGTAGTCGGCGGGTAGACCGTAGTTCACGTAGACGAGCTCGCCCGAGACGTCCCCGTCGATGGAATAGGCGTTGAACGGGGGCAGGGCCTCTGCCTCGAGCGCCGCGAGGATTGCCGGGTCCTCCGAGACGTATTTCTCCGTCAGCGAAGCCGTGAAGGGGATCGGCTTGAGCACCCGAAGCTCGCGGAATTTCGGAGTGGGGAAGAGGACATGGAAGACCTCGATCTCGGTCTCGTATCCCCACGAGCGGAACAGCCCGGCGATGTATTCCGCGTTCTCCTTCGCCTTCGGCGACCCCACGTTGTGCGGCCGCGTCGTCATGTGCTGCATCCACCCGCGCAAGTTCTCGCCATTCAGCAGCGCGTCGAACTGCGCCTCGCGCTCGGCTTGCACCCGGGCATTGTCGCCAAGAAACCCCGTGATGCCGGGCTGCTGGGCGAATGCGGGGCCCGCGATAAGGCTGACGGCAAGGGACAGGGAAAGAACAAGACGGATCATGGGCGGAACTCCAATGGTCAAAGCGACTCCGGGACGATAGACCCCATTGACCCAAAAATCAAGACTCCTAGTGGCCCTGAAACTCGCATTCGATCCCATCGGAACACACTACAAATAAACCACGAATGAACTCCAATGGACACGAATCCGAAAGCATTCGTGTCCATTGGTGTTCATTCGTGGTTAAACAAACCCGCTGACTTGCAATTACGCCCCGGCCCGCTGCTTCACCGCATAATTCACCTGACCCTCGAGCCCCGCATCCCGATGCACGTGAATCTTCTGATACTCCGGTGAACTCGCCATCGTCAACAACGCCTGGGGGTTCGGATATTCCACCAGCGCGACCGCATCCCAATCGGCATTGCCGATCAAACAGAACTTTGCGTCTCCCGAGAAGATGATCCGCCCGCCCACCTTCTCCACACACGCGACGACGCCCGCGGCATACTTCGCATACTCCTCGCGCCCGCCATCCGCCTTGAACTTCAACAAGTTCACCATGATCAGCGGTCCGCCGAAGTCCGTCTCCAAGAATCCCTTGATCTGTTCCGGCGTCGGCTGCATTGCATTAATTTCAGCTGCTTCCACGTTCTTGTCTCCCGTGATCACGGCGCCAATTGCAACGGCCCCGGCAACAGCGCCAGTACCCTTGATGAAATCCCGCCGGGTATGACTCGCATCAGTGCTATTCATTCGACAACTCCCTTTGGTTGAACCTGTTCCAGGTCCATTTCGTCCATCGTGTCCATCAAGTCCATATCGTCCATTCAGTCCATCACATCACTTCCCCGTCGCCGCGATAAACTCATTAATCACCCCCGCCAATTCCTCGCCCTTTTCCTCTTGCAAGAAATGTCCCGCGCCCACGATGGTCGTGTGCGGCTGGCCCTTCGCCCCCGGCACCTGATCCCGAAACGCCACATCGCCCCCGCGCGTGATTGGGTCGCCATCGCTGAACGCGGTGAGGAACGGTTTCTCCCATTTCCGGAACACCTCCCACGCCGCGAGGTTCGCGTCTTTCGCCGGATCGTCCGGCGTCACCGGCACCCGTTGCGGCAGGATCAACGGCCCCGCCTTGTACGTCGAATCGGGAAAGGGCGCATCGTAGGCCGCAGCCAGCGCGGGCTCTTTCAATTGTCCCGAGACTAGCGTTCCAACCGGAATGTCCCCACGATCGATCATCCCCTGGTTCATCTTCTTCCATTGCATAAACGCGCCGATGCGGTCGGGCGGCAGATCGCCCGCAGGCAGGCCCGTGTTCGAAATGACCACGCGCGCAAAGCGCTCCGGGTTCTCCGCCACCACGCGCAGCCCGATCAGGCCGCCCCAGTCCTGGCCGAAAAACGTCGCGTCGTTCAGGTCGAGCCGCTTGACCAAATCGGCGACCGCGTCGACGTGAAACTTATACGTGTGTACATCCATCGAAGTCGGCTTGTCCGAACGCCCAAACCCAATCAGGTCCGGCACGATGCACCGGTTCCCCGCCTTCGTCAATACCGGGATCATCTCGCGATACAAAAAGCACCACGTCGGCTCGCCATGCAGCAACAATACGACCGGCCCGTCCGCCGGGCCCTCGTCCAGATAGTGCATCCGATATCCCGCAACGTCCTTGTAATGCGGCGTAAAGTCGAAGCCCGGAAGGTTCTCGAAGCGTTCATCCGGCGTACGCAAGACTCCGGGCCGAACCTCCCCGGCAAACGCCGCACCGACACACATCACCATCGCAGCCATAGTCACTCGATACATCGCATCCTCCTTGTGGTGCAGGCTTCCAGCCTGCAAACGTCACGTCTCGTCCACGTGAATTCCCGTCCAACAGCGAGGGCGGACACGCAGGTCCTCCCCTACGATATTGTCTCCGTACTCAAGGCTTCTTCCCCGTCATCGCCGCCGATAGCCCGCCCACCAAAAAATCCTTCAACGACGCCACGTAATCCTTGACCTCCACCGTCGCCCAGGGATCAATCCACTCCTCGATCATCCCGTCCGAATTCGACAACGACTGCAACATCGCGTCGAGCATCATCGTGATCCGCCGACCGCGTTCCTTGTCCGGCAGATGCGGACACGCCGCCCGCAGCATCTTGCCAATCCGCCCGAGCACGTCCGGGAAGTATTCCTTCTCCAATTTCTGGATGACACCCGTCCGGTCGGACTGAAGCCGCGCGAGAAACCGGATGAATCGCCGCCCCGCTTCGCCTTCGCGATCAAGCAACTCCGTCATCGGATCCAGCAACGCATCCACCACATCACGCACCGTCGGCGTCCGGCCCGAGGCCTCAATCGCGTCGAGCAAGCCGCGGCGCCGCAGGTTGATGTCCACTCCCTGCCGCCGCAAGATCGCCTCGATCAGTTTCTCCTTCGACCCAAAGTGATAGTGAAGCGCGGCCGTGTTGGCGCCAGCATCGCCGAGAATCTGGCGTAGCGACACCCCGTCAATCCCGTGCTCGGCCATCAGCCGTTCGGCGCTGTCGAGGATTGACCCCTTGGTGTCTCGTTGCAGGGCGGCGGGTTTGGCTTTCGAAGCTATCATGCCCAAACCCTACCACATTTTTCGAGATAAATCAAGCGATTGATTTAATCACTTGATTTATCCCCATACCTGTGGTATGGTCAGCCATTCCAAACCCCGGAGGCTGACATGAATTCCTCGTTTCGGACGCTATTTGTCCTCACCCTATCGATAGTCCAAAGCGCCCTCGCCGCCGACAAGCCTCCCAACATCGTCGTCATCCTCGCCGACGACCTCGGCTACAACGACATCGGCCTCCACGGCAACACGATGGTGCGCACCCCGAACATCGACCGCATCGGCATGGAGGGGATGCGCTTCACGCGCGGCCACACCTCGAACGCCACCTGTTCCCCGTCGCGTGCGGGCCTGATGACCGGCCGCAACCAGCAACGCTTCGGTTACGAATTTGTCGTGGTGCCGCCGACCTTTGTGAGCGCCTTCAATGGCCAATTGACCGGCGCCAACGACGGCAACATCATCACGGAGATTCCGACGGACAAGCAAGTGCCCATGGAAGAAATGGGCGTGCCGCCCTCCGAGTTCACGATGGCCGAGTTGGTGAAGACCGCCGGATACCGCACCGGCGTCGTCGGCAAGTGGCACATCGGCGCTGCGCCGCAGTTCCAGCCTCTTCAGCAAGGCTTCGACTTTTTCACCGGCACCCTGCAAGGCGCGGCGTTGTTCGACGAGGAAAACGACCCCAAGGTCGTCAACGCAAAGCTTGAATGGGATGGGATCGACAAGTTCCTCTGGAACATGCTGAACACGCAGATGCTTCGCGATGGCAAGCCCTACAAGCCCGAAGAGTATATGACGGACTTCTACGCGAACGAGGCGCTCCGCTTCATCAACGAGAGCAAGGACAACCCGTTCCTCCTGTATCTGGCGTTCACCGCGCCGCACACCCCGCTCCAAGCCCCAAAGGATATCTACGACCGGCTCGACTACATCGCCGATCACAAGACGCGCGTCTACTACGCGATGATCGAGTCGATGGACCTGGCCATCGGCCGGGTCATGGATCACCTGAAATTGCTCGGTCTCGAGGAGAACACCCTCGTCGTCTTCTCAAGCGACAACGGCGGCGCCCCTTACACGCGCATCCCCGGCACGAACGCGCCCTTCCGCGGTTCCAAGGCGACCTACTTTCAGGGCGGCGTCGTGGTCCCGTATCTCGTCAAGTGGCCCGCGAAGATCGCCGCAGGCCAAGTTTCCTCGACCCCGGTCAGCCTCCTGGATATCTACCCGACGGTCGCCGCCGCCACGGGCGCCGCACTGCCCGGCAGCGTTGCGCTCGACGGCGTGAATCTCCTGCCCCTCCTCACCGGCGCATCCGACGGTCCCGTCCACAAGGCCCTCGTATGGCGCAGCGGCACCTACAAGGCTGTCCTTAGCGGCGACTATCGCCTCCAAATCGACGGCACCCAGAAAAAAGACTTCCTCTACAACGTCTCGGTCGACGTGGGCGAGAGAAACAACCTCGCCGCCTCGATGCCCGAAAAAGTCGCCGAGCTGCGCGCCATCATCGAAAAGGCCGAGACCGAGTTCATCGAACCCATCTGGCAGACCCCGGCGTATTCCAAAGTCCCCGCCGACACCTGGCCAACCACCATCCCCGAGAACGCCGAGTTCGTGTATTTCCCAATCTAACTCAAGAGCACCGTCATACGTCCCATACGTCCCATTGGTCCCATCAGTCCCATTTAAGGAATCCCCCCCATGCCCCTCACCCAACCCAAACCCGGCGTCCTCCGTACCCCGGACGACCGCTTCGCCAACCTCCCCGATTTCCCCTACGCCCCCCACTACACCGAAATCCAGGGCCTCCGCGTCCACTACCTCGACGAAGGCCCGAAGACCGGCACGCCGATCCTCCTCATGCACGGCGAACCCTCGTGGTGCTTCCTTTACCGGAAGATGGTCCCCGTCCTCGTCAAGGCCGGTTACCGCTGCATCGCGCCCGACCTCATCGGTTTCGGAAAGTCCGACAAACTCGCCAAGCGCGCGGACTACAGCTACCAGTTCCACGTCAACATCATGAACGAGTTCGTGCGCGGGCTTGACGTGAAGAACGCCGTCCTCTTCGGCCAGGATTGGGGCGGCCTCATCGGCATCCGCGTCCTCATCGACAACACCGATCGCTTCGCGCGCATGGTCGTCGCGAACACCGGCCTTCCCACTGGCGAACACTTCGCCACCGACGGGTTCAAGGCCTGGCTCCATTACTCGCAGACCGTCGAGAACTTCCATGTCGGCGGCATCGTCAAGGGCGGTTGCGCGACCGCGCTCTCGCCCGAGGTCATCGCCGCGTACGACGCGCCCTTCCCCAGCGACGAATACAAGGAAGCCGCCCGCGTCTTCCCGACACTGGTCCCTATCACGCCCGACAACCCCGCCGCCGAGGCGAATCGCAAAGGCTGGGAAGTCCTCATGAAATGGAACGGCAAAGTCCTCACCCTCTTCAGCGACAAAGACCCCGTCACCGGCGGCGGACACAAGCCTTTCCAAAAACTCCTCCCCGGTGCCCAAGGCCAACCCCACGAGATCATCGAGGGCGGCGGACACTTCCTCCAGGAAGACAAAGGCGAATTGGTCGCCGAAAAGATGGTCGCATGGATGAAATCCGCATGAACGCGAAAACTCGCTGCTCGGACTGTGTTGACGCCACCGACAATAGTCGGCCTCACGCCCTTTCGTCCTTTCCGTCCCTTCAGTCCCTTTGCCAATATACGGCCCTTTTCGGCGGATCGAGCGCGCGCAGGGAAGCCGAAAACAACCTTGCAAAGACTTTTGTCGGCGGCGTCTTTGTAGTGTTCGCCGCCGTCGCGGCCTACGCCCAAGGTCCCATGATGAACCCACAACCGATCGTCCCCTCGACCGGCATGCACGCTATCCTGTTGGGCACGGGCTGTCCCCTGATCAATCCCGAACGCGCCACCGGATCAACCTTGATCGTCGTCAACGGCAAGACCTTCATGGTCGACACCGGCTGGAACAGCCTCGTCCGCCTCACGCAGGCTGGATACCAGCATCCCGGCGTCGTCCTCTATACCCACTTCCACTCCGACCACTACGACGGCCTCGGCCAGGTCTTCATCAACCGCGGGATCGCCGGGGCCGACCAACCCCTAAGCGTCATCTCGCCGAAGGGTGGCAAGGCCGTCATCGACGCCGTCATCGCCTCCCTCGCCGCCGACGTCGGCTACCGCAAAGCCCACCACGGCGACAAATGGTCCGACGAGGCCGTCGCCGCCGACGTGAAAGAATTCGACGAAGGCACGGTCTACGACGCCGACGACCTCAAGATCATCATGTTCCCCGTCGACCATCACCCCATCGAGCCCGCCGTCGGCTACCGTTTTGAATACGGCGGCAAGTCCATCGTCATTTCCGGCGACACCGTCAAATGCGACCGCCTGATTGCCGAGTCCAAGGGCTGCGACATCCTCATCCACGAAGCCATGGACGACCGCATGCTCAAGGCCATCCTCCCCGGCCTCACCAAGACCGACCCCCGCCGCGGCGCGATGCTCACCGAGCTCATCGACTACCACACCCCCACCCTCCAAGTCGCCGAAATCGCCCGCGACGCCGGCGTCAAAAAACTCGTCCTCACCCACCTCGTCCCCAGCATCGCCCCGATCGACGCCGCCGAGAAAAACTTCATCCGAGGCATGGCCGAAATCTACCCCGGCCCCATCGCCATCGGCCGCGACCTGATGACCTTCACGCCCTGATCCCGAACGGACCCATTGTGGTGCAGGCTTCCAGCCTGCTCTCTTAGGCCATTGTACGCAGGCTGGAAGCCTGCACCACGACGCGCGACAGAGACCCCATGAGACCAAGGGGACTGCCTCCTATTTTCGACTCCAACAACAGCAACCGAATTCGACGACCCCAATCGAAAATAGGCGGCTGTACCCGACGTCCACGCCAATCTCCCCTCGTAGGGGCGGACCTATGTGTCCGCCATCCGACGACTTGTGCCACTCGAGTCCCCCTTGGAAGACGCCACCGACAAAAGTCGGCCTCGCTCCCTTTCGTCCTTTCCGTCCCTTCTGTCCCTTCTGTCCCTTCTGTCCCTTTGCCAATATACGGCCCCTTTTCGCCAGATCGAGCGCGCACAGGGAAGCCGAAAGCAACCTTGAAAAGACGTTTGTCGGTGGCGTCTTGGAAGGGGAATGTTAAGGCTTCACCCAAGCGCCCGCCGCCGCTAAAATCACTCCACCAAAACCGATCCCAAAAGGAACCCTCACCCATGTCCAAAGACTTCAGCGCCGAAGAAACCGCCCGAAAAACCTTCATGGACGCCGACCCCGGAGCCCCCTTTGTCATGCTCAACCTCGTCCGCGAGCAGCACGTTGCAAAATATCGGCCCCTGGTGAAACTTAAAGTCGCCCGACGCGGGATTGTAGATCGACGACCCGAGGATGTCCGCCGGAAGTAGGTCGGGCGTGAACTGCACCCGGTTGAACGCCGCGTCGATCGATTTCGTCAACGATTTCGCGAGCGTCGTCTTGCCGACCCCGGGCACGTCCTCCATCAGAATCGATCCCCCTGCGGCGAGCGCGATGACAATGATCTCGACGGCCTCCTCCTTGCCCTTGATGACCCGCCCGAGATTGTCCTTGATCCGGTGCAAGGTATGCTGGCATTCGGCGATTGTTTGCGTGCTCACGTGCCCCTCCTTCGCAACGGCCATTCCGGCCCCAAGGTACCTGTCCGCGAATTACCTGACACCCCCAGTCTATTCCCGGCGCGACGGAACGGTCAAGCCGCTGCGGAGGGAGAGCCCCGCGATATGCTAGACTCCCGCGTCATGGCAGACGCCCTTCCAAATCCCGTAATTGTCCAGTCGGACCGCTCCATTTTGCTCGAGACGGATGGGCCGTTGTTCGAGGACTCGCGGGACACGATCGCGGCCTTCGCGGAGCTCGTGAAGTCCCCCGAGCATATCCATACATATCGCCTGACGCCGCTGTCGCTGTGGAATGCGGCGGCGGCGGGGATGTCGGCGCGGCAAATTATCGAGGGCCTTTCGCGCTACAGCCGTTACGATCTTCCGCAGAACGTGGTCGCGGAGATCGAGGACACGGTCTCGCGCTATGGCCGGCTCAAGATGTACAAGCTCGAGGACGGACGTCTCGTCCTCGAATGCGACGAGCCGCTGCTCGTCACCGAGATCATGAACAACAAGAGTGTCCGGCCGTTCATCGCCGGGGCCTCGGATGGCCGCCGGATTTTCCTCGAGGCGGCGAACCGGGGTAACATCAAAAACGCCCTTATCAAGGTGGGGTTTCCCGTCGAGGACCTAGCCGGATACGTCGAGGGCGCGCCGCTTCATTTCTCGTTTCGCGAGACCGCGCTGACGAACAAGCCGTTCACCATGCGCAAGTACCAGATCGAGTCCATCGCCTCGTTCTACATGAACGGGTCGAACCACGGGGGCAGCGGCGTCATTGTGCTCCCCTGCGGCGCGGGCAAGACGGTCGTCGGGATTGGGTGCATGCACGCGCTGCAGACGCAGACGCTCGTATTGACGACCAACACCGTGGCCTTGCGGCAATGGAAGAGCGAGCTCCTCGACAAGACGGACCTTCGGGACGACCAGGTCGGGGAGTACAGCGGGGACTCGAAAGAAATTTGCCCCGTGACGATCGCCACGTACCAGGTGCTTACCTATCGCCGCACAAAAGACGGGCCATTCCTCCATTTCGACCTCTTCGACGGGGGGAACTGGGGCCTGATCGTCTACGACGAGGTCCATCTGCTACCGGCGCCGGTCTTTCGCGCGACGGCGAGCCTCCAGGCCCGGAGGCGCGTCGGGCTCACGGCCACGCTGGTGCGCGAGGACGCCCGCGAGGACGACGTGTTCTCGCTGATCGGGCCCAAGAAGTACGACGTCCCGTGGAAGGTGCTCGAGAAACAGGGCTGGATCGCCCAGGCCGTGTGCCACGAGGTGCGCGTCCCCCTCTCGAACGACGAGCGTTACCGCTATGCCGTCGCCGACAAGCGGGAAAAATTCAAGATCGCCTCGACCAACCCCGTCAAGGACACCATCTGCCGCAAGCTGATCGAGAAACACAAGGCCGACAACGTGCTGGTGATCGGACAATACTTGGACCAGTTGAAAGTCCTGGCGATGACTTTCAAGGCCCCGCTTATCACCGGGCGCACGGGGACGCGGGAGCGCGAGCGCCTCTACGGGGCATTCAGGCGCGGCGAGGAAAAGTTGTTGATCGTGTCGAAGGTCGCCAATTTCGCCATCGATCTCCCCGATGCCAACGTGGCCATCCAAGTCTCGGGGACTTTCGGGTCGCGCCAAGAAGAAGCGCAGCGCCTTGGCCGGGTACTGCGGCCGAAGACCGACCAAGCCATCGCGCATTTTTACTCGCTCGTGTCGCGCGACACTTGCGACCAAGACTATAGTATCAAGCGGCAGTTGTTCCTGACGGAACAGGGCTACAAATACGAGATCGTGAACTCCGACACACTCTGACGCCCGCGGGGGAATTTGGCCATGGCCTCGGTGAAACTCTGGTATGGCCCCGCTGGATCGGGCCGGGCGGGTCTCATTGATCGAACGATGCTTGATCATTGGGGGCGCGCCACGCTCATCGTGCCCTCGCGCGAGCATGCGCGCCGCCGTGCCGAATCCCTGCTTGCACAATCCGGGCAACCCGGAATCTGGGATCGCCCCGTCGTCACGTTCCAGGATTTTGCCGCCCGGCTCATCCGCCAGAGCCGCTTCGAGGGAGACCGGCTCTCCCCGCTCGAACAACGAATCTTGCTCGATCGCGCCCTCGCCAGCGTCGGGAAGTCGGGCGGCCTCGCCGCGGTGGGACGTTCCGCCGAAACCGAGGGGTTCCTCAGCCACGTCCAACAAGCGATTACCCGGCTCAAACAGGCCGCCGTCGATCCCGCCGAGTTTCGCGAACGCGCGATGCGCCGCGCCCGCCCGTCGAACTTGGACGCCGTTGTCGCGGACATCTACGCGGAGTATCAAAAGCTCCTGCTCGAAAACGGCGCGCTCGATCTTCCCGGGCTTTACTGGGTCGCCGCGCTTCATTGCCAGGAGACGCGGCCCGCCTGTCTCGCTGAAATCGATGCTGTCCTTCTCGACGGCTTCGATGACTTCACCTCCTCGGAATATCGGCTCATCGAGGCGGTCGTCCCCCACGTGGAATTTGCCGGTTTCGGACTGAACTACGATGCCGATCCGCGGCGCCGCGATCTGTACGAGACCGTCCGGCGCACCGCCGAACGCCTGGCCCTGCGTTTTTCGCCGGTTGTCGAATCCGTCGAGCCGGTTCCCCCGCGTACAACCACCGAGTTCGCCGCCGCGAACCTCTTCTTGCGCGACGAACCCGCGACACGCGACGGCCTTGTCGAGAACATCGGGCTGATCGAGTGCCATACCCCCGTCCACGAAGTCGAGACCATTGCGCGGCGCATCAAGGGACTCATCGTCGAGCAAGGCGCGGCACCGGGGTCCATCGCGATTCTGCTCCGCTCGCACGGCGACGAGGGCGATTCGATTCGAACGGTTTTTCGCGAGTTCGGCATTCCCCTGCAGATGGAAAATCGCCCCGCGCTCAACACAGTGGCCGCGCCGCGCGCCGCACTGGCCCTGCTATCCGCGCTCGACGGATGGCGGCGCGACGATGTGCTCGACCTCCTCACGGGACCGCCGTTCGGCGCCCCGGATAAGGCGGCTCACCAAGCCTTTGCCGCCCTTGCCCGCCATGCGCGGATTGTTGGCGGCTCCAAACAATGGGAGTATCGCATCGAGAGACTCCAGACACGACTATTGGAGAACGACGTCGCCGATACCCGGCGCGTGCGCCGCGAACTCGATGACCCCGCCGGGGCTTGCGACGCCCTGCGCGCCGCGCTCGAACAGTTGAAGGAGGTCGCCACATGCCTCCCCTCGACTGCCACGATTGCGTACCATGCCGAGGCGATCGACGGAGTCGTCGCAGGCTGGGCCCTTCCCGGCATCGACGCCCTCCGCGGCGTCCTCGGGGACATGCATCGTTGGGATTCCGTCAAGCCCGAGACCGTGCCCCGGCGCGCATTCGCCCGTCGATTGCGCCAGGCCCTCGCGGCCTCGGAGGCGGATGACGACTCTGCGGACGGGGGCGTGTGGTGCATCCAGATCGAGTCCGCGCGTCACCTGAATTTCGACTACGTTTTCTTGGCGGCGGCGAACGAAGGGAACCTCCCGAAGCCCCCCACTCGAAACGCCCTCTTTTCGGACTCCGATGTCGAGCAACTGCGAGAGGCGGGAATCGGCATCGACGGGGTCGAGGTCCACTCGCGGCGCGAGGCGCTCCTGTTCCAGCGCGTATTCGAGGTCCCTCTCAAGGGGCTCTTCATCACCCGCCACACCATCGCACGCAACGAACAGGAAAAATTGGAAAGTCCCTTCGTCGCCGACTTGCACCGATTGCTTCCCCAGATCGCGTGGATTCCGGACGCGAGCGTGCATGTGCCGCTGCCCAGCCAAGCGGCATGCCCGCGCGATCTTCGCAACGCGGCATTTTCGGGAAGCGCCGAGCTGAAAATCTGGTTTCCCGTCGAGATGGCATGCGCAGTCCCGGGCGCAATCGTCGAGGCCGAGCGGCACGGCGACGGGCCATTCGGATCCCATGATGGTGTTCTCGGGGACGGCGAGTTAATCGCCGCGGTGGCGCGCAAGTTCGGCCCGGACCACGTCTTCAGCGTGCAACAGATCGAGACCTACATTTCCTGCCCATTTCGGTTCTTTCTCGAACGCGTCCTCGAGCTCGCCACGGCCGAGATCGACGACGACGGGTTCGATCCCATGGTGCGCGGGACCATCCTCCATGAGGCGCTCGAGACCTTCCATCGCCTCCACGCGGGAGTTCCATTTTCCGATCTACAGATTGACCTGGTTACGCCTGCGTTAAGCGGGGCGATTGATCGCGCCTTCGAGCGCCACGCATGGAAGAGCGCAAACACGCCCGACGGGGTCATTCGTGTCGAGTCCGCGCGGATGAAGGTTTCGCTGGGCCGCTATCTCAAAATCGAGAGGGAGCGGAAAAATGAACTTCCTTGGCAGCCCACATACTTCGAAACGGCCTTCGGTCGCGCGGGCGAACCATCGGCTGGACCCATTTCCGCTCCCGAAGCCTTTTCCCTTGACACGGATGCCGGGCCGGTATTGCTGGCGGGGCGGATCGACCGCATCGATCTACTCGATTCCGCCGCGCGAATCATCGACTACAAGTCGTCGGTCCTGCCGAAAGCGGGTGACGTGGCGAATGGGACCTCCCTCCAACTCATGATCTATGCGATGGCCGTCGAGAATCATCTGATGAAGGGCGCGCAGTGCGCCGAGGCCCTGTTCATCCGTCCCGGGATCGAGGAGACCCGGGAGGCCCTCGGGCGAGAGAGCAAGAAGGCCAATTTCGAGGAACGTCAAAAAAACTGCCTGCGAGTCCTGGCCGAGAGCGTCAAGGGTATTCGCGCCGGGCGCTTTCATCCCGCGACAGGCAAGGAGGCCTGCTCGTTTTGTCCCTCGCACAACATTTGCCGCAGGGAATCCGCGCGCATGGAACGCAAGGCGTCCGATGGCTGACTTTACCGGGAGCCAGCGGCTGGCCATCGACACCGTCGGGCATCATATCTGCGTCGACGCCGGGGCAGGCTCGGGCAAGACGCGCGTCCTCGTGGAGCGCATCGTCCGGTTGATCGAGAACGGCCACGCCAGCCTCGACGAAATTGTCGCCATTACATTTACGGACAAGGCAGCGGCGGAAATGAAGGCCCGCCTCCGTGGGGCCTTCGCCGAACGCGCACCGGACGACAACCCGGACGAGATGACGAAATGGCGCGACCTCGAACGCGCCGTCAGCACCGCGCGGATTTCCACCATTCATACGTTTTGCGCCGGACTCCTCCGGGAAAACGCGCTCGCGTTGGGGCTGGATCCAGACTTCGCCATGCCCACGAAGGCCGAGGCCGCACTCCTCCGTGCGGATGTAGTCCGCGAGACCTTGCATGCGCTTCTCGATGACGGCGACCCCGCCGCCCTCCGCGCCGCCACCGCGCTCGGGATGCGGAAGATTGCAGAGGCATTCGAGTCCATGCTCGCCCGCACGATTCTCATGCGGCGGATGCTCCGTGCGGTGCCAACAGCGGACAGCGAAACCCTGATCGAGTATTGGAACTCCTCGCTCGAGGTCGAGAACAATCGTCGCCTTCTTTCCTTGAAACTGTCGACGCCGTTCCGAGGGCTGTTTAGCGAGCTCGGCGATTTCGACGGGCTTTGCTCTAAGGCCGCGGATCCAAGGGAGGTGGCGCGCCGCTCGATGATCCGGCTTGCCGTCTCAATCCAGTCGTCGAGCTCGCCCGCCGAAATCCTGAATTACATGGCGGCAATCCGAGAACTGCCGGTTCGCGGCACTCAATCCAAGAATTGGCCACTGAAATCCATACATGAAGCGCTGGCCGCAGCGGAGGATGCGGTCAAAGAATTCCTCGCCGATTACCTGCCGATCATGCCGGATCCGGCGGTCGACGCCCGCGCCGCCGAGCTCGTTTGTGACGTGCTCTCCGTCTATCGAAAGATCGAGGAAGAGTACGCGGCCAAGAAGCGAGAGCGTGCCACGCTCGACTTCGAGGACCTGATCGCCCTCGCGGTTGACCTCCTCGAGCAGCGCCCCGATGTCCGCGCGCGCACCGCGAACGGGATCAAGTACCTGCTCATGGACGAGTTTCAAGACACCGACGCGGCGCAGCTCGCCCTCGCGGAGCGCCTCATGTCCGGGGACGGCATACGCGGCGCCGAGCTCTTTATCGTGGGCGACGCGAAGCAGTCAATTTATCTGTTCCGGGGTGCGGATGTCGACGTGTTCACCGCGCGCCGGGAAGCGTCGGACAAAATTATTCGCATGGACGAAAACTTCCGGACAGTGCCGGGGCTCATCGCGTTCATCAACGACTACTTCCAGCGCTCCGGAATGATGGAGACAGAGGGAATCTCGTACCAACCCCTCGCGCCCACCCGCATCCCTGCGAATGCACCCTGCGTCGAGTTTCTGGTGACGAACACCACGGACAAGACCAGTGCCGAGGACCAACGCAAAGCCGAGGCCGATCTCATCGCCGCGCGAATTGCCGCCCTGTGCGCCGGGGGCGAACGCGTCCATGATAAGGTTTCCGGTGAAGAGAGGGCCATCCAGCCGGGTGACATCGCCATCCTGTTCCGGGCGGGCTCCAGCATATATCTCTACGAGGAGGCCCTGCGGCGGCGGGGTCTTCCGTTCCGCACGAATGCTGGGCGGGGGTTCTTCAAGCGCCAGGAAATCAGCGACATCCGGAACCTCTTCGCCACGCTCGTCGACCCTTGGGACGAACTCGCCCTGGCCGGCTTCCTGCGCGGCCCCATCGCCGCCCTTTCGGACGAATCGCTCGCCTTCATGTGCCGCGGAACCGGATTGGCGAAGGCGTTTCATTCGACGGCGTCATTGGCGCGCGGAGGGCAAAACGCCCGGCTCGACGCGGCCCGCCACCTTCTCGCGCAACTTCACGCGCATACCGGCGTGCCCTTGCCGGACTTTATGTCCCTGCTCCTCGAACTGACCGGGTTCGAGGCCATCCTCCTCTCGCAACTTCACGGGGCGCAGAAGGTGGCCAATGTCCGCAAGTTGGTCACGCAAGCCGGGGACTTCGATCGAGCGTCCCCCACCACGCTCCGCGCGTTCCTGCGTTACTTGGACGACGTGGCCGACGACGGCCCGCACGAGGGCAGCGCGCCCATGCCCGCCGGGGGTGGCGACGCGGTTGTCCTGTCGACGATTCATTCCGCCAAGGGACTCGAATTCCCCGTCGTCGTGTTGGCCGACACCGCCCGAAGCCCGGGCGGGCGCGGGCAAGGCACGCCGATCCAGATTCATCCAAAGTTCGGCCTGGGGTTTACCTTGACGGGACCCGATGGCGAACCCATCAAGCCCTCAATTCTCGAATGCATCGAGCGGGACCTCAAGGAAAAGGAGCGGGCCGAGGGCGCTCGCCTCCTCTACGTCGCGCTCACCCGCGCACGCGACAGACTCCTGATCGCCGGGGGCAGGCGAGAGAAGGCAGGCGATTCTTGGATGGTTGATTTCGACCGCGAATTCGGAATCTTGGATCGCGCGGACGGGGCCGTCATCGAGGAGAACGGGTGGTCGGCCATCGCGCGGAAGTCGGTCGAGGAGGCCCCGGCATTTATCCGTGCGCCATCACCGGAGAAATTGCCCCCGCGCGAATTATTGGCGCGGCGCATCGCCCCGATCGCCTCGGTGCCCCACGAAGGTAGGCGCATCATTCCCGTATCGATTCTGTTGGACGCGATGGGCGGAAAGGACGGAAGGAAAGGCGTGGAGGGAGCGGACGATGGCCTGGAACCGGCTGCGGCGCAGGTTATTTCTTCCGGACTCTCTCCCTTGCTTCGCGGTTCGGTGATCCACGCCCTCTTCGAACATTGGGATTTCGCGCCCGGCGCGCCGGCCCCGATCGAACGCGCCTTGCGGTCGGTCCCGTTACCAATTCCCGCCAGGCGCATCATCGAGGCGGACATGCATGCCATCGTCGAACGGTTTCTCGAGTCGCCGCTCCATGCCCGTCTCGCCCAATCCGCGCGGCTCGAAAGGGAAGTCGCGTTTCTCCTGAAGATCGAGGACTTCTTTGTCTCCGGCATGATCGATCTGGTGGCGGACGATGGCCTCATTGTCGACTACAAGACCGGGGGCCGTCACCCCGAGCTGCATTCCCGGTACGAATACCAGCTCCGTCTCTACGCCGCCGCCGTCGCGCAACTGCGGGGCACTGCGCCCCGCGAAGCGATTCTCTACTACGCTGACCCCGGCGAAATCGTGTCCGTCGACGTTTCGGAGACCGCCATCGCGGCGACCCTTTCCGAAGCCACCCGCCGCGTTTAATTCGTAGCCCGTCCCCGAATTAAACGTGTGGTACACTGCGTAATTCGTGGCCCGTCCCCGAATTGCACCGACTTGCAACAACCGGATATCGATCATGGCCGCTGAAAGCGAGATGGAATGGGGCGCAACCACCAGTGCCTCCTTCGAGCACACTATCGTAAATCACTTGCTCCGGATGATCGCGGTTTCCTTCGCCTTCTTCTTTTACTTCAAGCTCGAAGTCATGTTTCTCGACACCATCACCCCGGGGTTTACGGATCGCATCGATTCCCAGCGGGTTGGCCCCCACCTGTTGTTCCCCGCCGTGGTGGCCATGATCGTCGCCGTGTGGCGTCCCGATCGCGGCGCGGCCCTCTGGAATAGCGTGGCGTTCGGCCTAATCTTTTTGCTCGAGTTCTCGATGTGGATTACCGCCGCGGTCTATTTCATCCTCTTCGAGTTTCGCTTTTACACCGAGGCCGGCATGTGGTTTCTGTTGTGCAAGAGCGGCGCCGTTGCCGTGGCCTGCGCCACCGTTTCCCTCTGCTTTTTCTTCGCGTCATCGTGGACCCGCTGGGCGATGCTGCTCTATGCCGTCATCATCCTCGCCGCAGAGACGATCAACGTCCAGCCTTGGGCACCGGTCTATGTCCTCACCCCGCCGCCCGTACAGACCCTGTTCTCCGGCGACTTCATGCGTGCCTCCTCCAAGTTCATGCATGTGCCCAACGTGTGGATGATTCTCCTGTACTTTGTCGCGCTCTACTGGGTCTTCCGGCGCCGTCCCGGAGGAGGGTCGGCTGTACCCGATCCTTCGCTTGGGTAATCTCGCCCGGTTTTTCTCCGTCGCCGTCCTCGTGGCATGCGCGGCCGGCGCCGCGACGGTAAGTCGCGGGCCGTTCACCGTCGAATATCCCCCCGGTAGCGAGGCCCTCGCGCGCCGGTCGTTGGAAATAATCGAGGGCGGAATGACGGCCTTCGACAGTACCCTCCCGCTAGGCGGCGATCCCGTCACGGTCCATATCTGCACCACCCTGGAATCGTTCCACGGTTTCGGCGGCCCCGAGGGCCTTCGTAATATTCAAGGCTTCGCCCGTTCATCGAGCGGAATCATCGTGATGAAGTCCCCGGAACTGCTCGGGCCCGGCGCCGACTACGCCGCCATCCTGCGCCACGAATTGATCCATGTGCTTCTCGCCCGGAACACGGACCCCGCCCATCTTCCCCGCTGGCTCAATGAAGGCCTGGCCATGTCGTTGTCCCGCGAATTTCGTTGGCAAAACCAATGGCAGCTCGCCACGTTGTACTGGCAGGGGAATGTGATTCCCTATGACCGGCTTGATTCGGTGTTCGAGGCCCCCGGCAACGAGACGCGCTTTGGGGAGGCCTACGCCCAAGCGCTGTCGATGACAAACCATCTCCGGGGAATTGCCGGCGAAAACGCCGTGTGGGCGATGCTCGGGGACCTGCGCGAAATGCCCTTCGACAACGCGCTCCAAAAACGCACGGGCTTGACGGGCGACGAGTTTTTCGGCCGTTGGAAGGGCTCTCTCTGGCGCGTTGCCCTCGTTTCCTCGATCGTCTCGGGGTTTACCCTGTTTCAAGTCGCGGCCTTGCTGTTGATACTTGCCTATATTCGCAAGCGTTTGTGGGGACGGCGCCGCGTGCGGCAATGGATGGCCGAGGAAAAAGACGAGGACGAGGTCCTATTCGGCTCCGACCTCGAGGGCCGCGATCCGCCCGGACCGTGGGAAGAGGAAGACGACCGATGATCCAAGTTCTTCGTAAAATTGAAAACATTTTCCCCGATCGCATAGTCTCAATGGGAAAGGCGGCGATCTTCGCCGTCCCGGGAGTCGATCTGTGAATAAAGGATGTGTCTTCGGGTGTCTCGGGGTGCTCTTCCTCGGGTTAGTGGTCGTTGTCGTCGCCGTGTTCACGTTGAACTCGATGTTCAACATCTTCACGCCGACGGAGCGGGTCGACCTCGCCGCCGTTTATGGGCAAGATCACGCCATCACGGCCCGGCTCGACCCGAACGTGGCGTTCATGTACGACTTGACCGGCACCATGACACGACAGGAACCGTGGATGATGGAGCTATTCGTCCCGCACGAAGTCCTCGTGGCCTTCGATGCGGACGCCGCGACGGGAAAGAAGGAGTTCACCGCCACGGCCAGCACCAAGCGGCTCGCCAGTTTCTGGGCCCTCTTCATGGACGATATATCGGCCTGGGAAATTTTCGGCGACATGGACGCGGACGAAGTCCAGGCGCAGGACAACGGCGTCATCCTGTTCCGGGCGAATGGGCCAGTTTCCGAGGAGGCCCTCGCGCGCGTCGCCGCGCTCGCAACCAATCCCGGCGACGTTCCCTTTGCCTTTGAAGGCGGGCATGTGCTCGAGGTCATGTTGAACAACACCGAGGGCCAACTGCTCCTCTCGATGGATAAGTACATCGTCGATGCCTTTGCGCCGGATTCGGGCGTCGACGCTGCACCCGCCGAACCCGCGGAGCCCGTCGAGCCATTGGCCTCGGATGTCCCCGACGAAAGCGATGCATCGCCCGGCGAGGCTGAAACTCCCGTTTCGCCAGACCCTTCCACCCCGACGGTCGAAATCACGGAGGAAGAGTGGCGGGCGCTGCTCGAATCGATCACGGTGGGACGCATGACGGCCAACCACGTTCCCGAGTCGGATGGACTGGGGATTGTGCTCGAGCTACGGTGCCGGGATGACGCCTCGGCGGCGGCCGCATTCGCCGTGATGCAGGACTTGCAAGTCCTCACCAAGAACCGGATGGAGGAAGAGGAAGCCACATTCGAGGGCACCCTGGAACTCGAGGGGCGCATCATCCGGGGCGAGTTCACGCTGGGACAATTCGAGAACGCCCTGAAGAACGATTCGAATGAATTCTGGCGGGACATCGGGCGCGACAATAGGCGCGAACGAACAATTGTGGTCCGGTGATCGCGTAGGGGACTGCCTCCTATTTTTCGGCTCCGGGCACTTCGATCATTGTTCAAGACTCGCAATCGAAAAATAGGTGGCTGTACCCGTGCCTGAGAAGCCGGGTACAGCCACCGCATGCCACCCAAACCACCGGGCAGCACGCGGAGGCAGTCCCCTGGGCTCGCCCGATGGTCGAATATTCAAGGCAGTCCCCAACGTCGCTAGCGGCCCTCCTCGCGCGTCCGCGCTTCCAATGACCGAAGTTCGCGCTGGTAGTCTTCCGGGTGGTCCATGTCCGTGAGCACCGTGTCCGTGTCGACGGTGACTTCCGCAATGTCGTCGGGGTAGTCCCGCAACAGGCCGCGCAGGCCCCTATCCTCGTGTCGGGTCAGCACATCGCGCCGGTACGCGGAGGCAAACACCAGCGGGTGGCCGCGGCGCCCGCCGTACACCGGTACGACAATCCCCTTGCCGCCACGGTCGAAACGGTTCACGACGCGCTTGACCACGTCGCGCTGGATGGCGGGTTGATCGCCGATTGCGATCAGCAATCCTTCCCAATCCGGCGGTGCGGCGGCAATACCCGCCCGGACGGACGAGAGCATCCCGGTTTCCCAATCGGGATTGTGTATCAACTGGACTGCGCGGTAGCCGACGGCCTCGCGGATTCGGTCGTGGTCCTTGCCGGTGACGACGATGAGCCCGGCGATAGGGCCACCGGCCAACGTGTCGACCACGTGTTCCACGACGGTCTTGTCGCCATAAGGAAGCAGCATCTTCTGCCGCCCCATTCGGCGCGACTCGCCCGCCGCCAATACAATCGCGCCAATCATGCCGCCGTATCCGGCTCGCCCCTAGTCGACGCCGCCAAACTTGTGGATGATGAGGTCGCCGAAGGGGTTCGATTGCAGGTATGCATCGTACCCGGTCTCGCCCTTGAGATAGCGACTGAAAAACGCGAGCGAATAGGAATTGGTAATCTTATGCGAAAGCTCCTCGGACAAGAAGGTCACCTTCTCGCCGGGCTTCGTAATACGTTCTCCCTCGCCGATGCCGTCGCCGAAATTCGGGTTCAATTGAAACACGTTGGTAAACGTGAAGTGCCCGGCATCCTTGATCTCGACGAGGTAGTGGGGACCCTTCGATTCGTCGTAGTATTTCCGGTTGTTGTCGTTTCCGCGTGTCCCGATGGTCTTGTCCTCGGAACCGATCATCATCAATACCGGGGTCTTGTAGTTGGTGCGCTCGCGCCAGACTGGCGCCAACGCCGCCATCGCCTTGATGCGCGTGTCCGTATTGATCGTGTGGATCGCGGTAAAGCCGCCGAACGACATTCCTGCCACGCCAATCGCGTTCAAGTCGATTCGACCCAGAAATTGGCTGCCCTCCGCGTTGGACAACTCGGTCATCTTGTCGAGGAGGAAGCTCACGTCCTTGGGCCGGTTCTCGCCGGAATACTGCCGCAAGTCGCCGTTGAACGGGACAATTTTCCCGTCAACAAAGGTGAAGCGGCTGTTGCCGGTGTGATCCGGCGCAACGACGATGTAACCGTGAGAGGCCATGTGGTCGTACCAAAACGTATATCCCGCGCGCGTTCCGCCATTGCCGTGAGAAAAGACAAGCAGCGGAAATTTGCCGTCGCGAATCTCCGCATTGCGGTACGATTCGTTTTTGAAGACCTTTTCGTAGGCCTCGACGTCGAAGACACCGCCGCCGTAACTCCCGCCGATCGCCTCGTTCACCGCGTCCTTCGTCCCGGGAATCGCGTAGTTGAGCAGAAAGTCGCTGTATTTGTTCTTCAACAGATTCTTCGCGTCATCGGTCGCGGGATACCAGATGTCCGTCAGCAGCGTGCGCGGGCCGTTGGTCGCGGGGTCGGTTCGCGAGTCGTCGACAAAGACCATCGTGAC
>CANKTP010000047.1 GCA_947486375.1 Candidatus Hydrogenedentota bacterium
CTACCGGGTATACGGCGTGATCCAGCCGCCGGCAACCGACGAAAAACCATTGCCAATGCCTCCGCGCGACGTGCCGCCGCAGGGGAGCATCGGCGACCCGCCCACCGAGCCGCCATTACTGCGGCCCGAGGACTGGAGTTCAATCCACGAGCGCAGCATGTTCGTGTACAAGCCGACCGGGCAGCAGGCCGCCGGCGGTTCGAGCGCCGAGGACGAGATCGTATTCAGGGTACTCGATATCCAGGAGCCGACCCAGGGCCAGTTTGTTGCGCGCGTCCAGACCCAGGGACGTCCGCGAACGATCCGCGTGGGCGAGAAATTCGAGCAGTTCGAACTCATCAGCATCGATCCGGACACCCAGTGTTGCGAAATATTCGTCGAAGCCCTTGGTAAACCCATAATCAGGTGCATCGAGGAAGAAGTCGAAAAATCGCCTTGAGGGTATTTGACGCACTTTGGCGATTGATGACAGGCGGGTCTGTTCGCTACACTATGGCGTCGGGCGTGGAGTGCGGATCTAGGATCCGTGCCGGGGTGTTCGCCACCAGCGGTATCGCACTATACAACAGCGGGAGGAAGAGAACCTGATGGGTACCAAGCTGTTTCGGCAGTCCGTGCCGCGGTGGGTGATGCTACCGATTTCGGCGGGGTTGATTTGGGCCGGCGCATGGCCGTCCCCGGCGCAAGTGGTCAATGGGGCTGCGGAGGCCGCCCCGGTCGAACAACCGGGCGGCGGGGCGGGCGCCGGAGAGGAAGGGGTTGTCTCCGAGGCGGAGAAACACTTCCGCCGCGGCGTCGAGCTTTACCGCGACGGCAATTTCCGGGAGGCCTTGGACGAATTCAACCGCGCGCGGGCGCTCGATCCCTCGATGACGAAGGCGGCCGAGTTTGGGGCCAATAGCGAGGCAAAACTCCAGCTGAGTGCCGCCGGCGAGAATCCTTCCGAGATGCCTGCTTTCGAGACCTTCGACCCGGAGGCCGTGGGAACCGTGGATGAATCGGCCCAACTCTCTCCGGAGGAACACAAGATCCGGCGCGTCCGCGAATTGGTCGAGGCCGGCGAGCAATATCTCGAGCATCAATTTAATCACGAGGCCGTCGAACTGTTCGAACAGGCGCTCTTGATTGCGCCGGACAATAGGCGCGCGAAGGAGGGACTTCATAAGGCGACCTTGGGCGCGTACACAGATGATGTCGACAGTACCCGCTCGGATATACGCGAACAGACAGAGAACATTAAGCAGTTCATCGAGGGCCAGAAGCGGTTGCCCGAGGGCGCCGGGCCGGACGGGATTAAAAACCCGAAGGTAAGCCTGCCAAAAATCGAGGAAAAGATCGAGTTCATCGAGGAACGCAGCCCAATCGACAAAATCCTCGATGGCAACGTGGGGCTCGTCTTTGAGGATGTCCATTTGACGGAGATAATGGACTATATCGCCGAGCAGTATGAGATTAATATAATGTTAGATCACCGTGTCGTCGAGCCTCCGGCGGACGAAACGCCCGCAGCCGGCGCACCGGGTGCCCCGGGCCAATTCCAACAACGGCCGGCCACGCCGCCGCGCCGCACGGGCGGCGGAGGGAGTGGAATTGGGGGGGGGTTAGCAGGCCTTGGCGCTGGGGGGCCGGGCGCGGCGCGAGGCGGCACCGGCGGGATTGGCGGCGCGAGCAGCCCGGACATCGTCACGGACGGTAAGATCCCCTATATAAACCTAAAGGACGTGACGGTCCGGCAGGCCCTCAAGGCCCTCTTGCGCCCCCTTAACTTGGATTACTCCATCCAGCCCAGTTTTATTTGGGTAAGCACGCCCGAACGCATTCGCCAGGAGACTTTCGAAGACCTCGAGACTAAGTATTACGATCTCCGCAACGCGGGCGCGGAGACACTCTTCAAGCTCGTGCTTCGAAACCCGGTCAATAACATCAGCGGCGGCGGTCAAGGCGGCGGTCAAGGCGGAGGTGGCTTCGGCGGCGGCGGTCAGGGCGGCGGTCAGGGCGGCGGTGGCTTCGGCGGCGGCGGTCAGGGCGGCGGTCAGGGCGGCGGTGGCTTCGGTGGCGGGGGCGCGGGCGGCGGTCAAGGCGGCGGTGGCTTCGGTGGCGGCGGTCAGGGCGGCGGTCAGGGCGGAGGTGGCTTCGGCGGCGGCGGCGGTCAGGGCGGCGGTCAGGGCGGCGGTCAGGGCGGCGGTCAGGGCGGTGGTCAGGGCGGTGGCCAAGGCGGAGGCCGGGGTAGTTTTGCAAATATTGCCGAACTCTTTTCCGGGGGATTCTCGGACTTAATGGTGGGCGAGCGACCCAATCCGCTAGCGGCCGGAACCGGTACGGGCGGATTTGGCGGGGGTCAAGGCGGGGGTCAAGGCGGTGGTCAAGGAGCCGGACAAGGCGGCGGTGGCGGTTTCGGCGGCGGCGGCGGTTTCGGCGGCGGCGCGGGCGGGGCGGGCGGAGGTGGCGGGGCGGCGAACGGCGGAGGGCTCGGCGCGGGTAGAGGGGTGGCTGGCGAGCCCCAGATCATGACCGTGTTGCGCGGCATTATCCCCGAGATTATCGAACCGGTGACGGGTCAAGTCTTGTCGTTCATGCACTACAACATCGTCACGAACCAACTAATCGTCTATAACACGCCCACCAACCTCAAGAAGCTCGAGCAGAACCTGTCCGAACTCGACAAGACGCCCAAACAGGTTTCCATCGAGGCAAAATTCCTCACGGTGAATATCGCCGACTTGGACAAGGAGGGGTTCCGATGGGATGCAACCTTGTCGAGCCTCAACGAACGGCCCCGGGAGATCGACGATCTGGCGAGTGGCACGTATAGTTACGACGTCAACGGTGACGGGGTCGACGAGGCGGTGCCGTTCTATACCCGGCCCGACGGCGGAAACGCGATCAACAACCGTATCACCGACTCGGTCCTCTCGGCCGTCACCAATCCCGGCCCGGCGGGCACCATCAGCCTGGCCAACACCATCCTGTCGAACAGCGACGGGGACAAGCTGTCCGTCGTGTTCGACTATCTCAATAGCCTCGAGCACAGCGAATTGTTGTCGGCGCCCCGCGTGACCACGATGAACCAAAAGCCTGCCGTGATAGCGGATTTGCGCACCGAGTACCAACAGGTCGCCATCAACAATTTCGCCATCCCCGTCGGCGGAAACAATGCGCTGAACGGGAACCAGCAGTTCCTCGTGTCGCAAACGAACATCATCCAACCGTTCATCTTCGGGATTACCCTGTCGGTCACTCCCCAGATTTCGGTGGACGACAAGGTCCGTCTATGGCTCAATCCGCAAGTCCAGACAAAGGTGGGCGAGACCGTATTCGAAAATAAATTCACGGTGCCCGGCTCCCCCGCGTCGACCAACATCATCAAGATTCCCATTCTCTCGACGCAGGCGGTCTGGACCAACGTTATCGTGGACGATGGCGAAACCTTCGTCTTGGGCGGTTTGGTCACCGACCGGTCCCTCAAGGGCGAGGAGCGGTTCCCCTATTTGGCCGACATCCCCGTGCTCGGGTATTTCTTCCGCGGCAAGTCCTCCGAAGTGCGCCAAACGAGCCTGCTAATCTTCGTCACGCCGGACATCGTCGACTCCTCCGGGGCGCGGTACTTCGAACCGGGCGTCTAGCCCTCGCGGCGTCACGGCATGAATGCACAACCAGCGGCCCCGGTTCCGGGGCCGCTTTTTCGTTTACTCGGCGGCGCGTTGTATTGCATCTATGCGATCCTTGCAACGGCGTTGATGCCGCTGCTCGCCGCCTTCCTTGTCCTGCGGCCGCGCCACCGCGCGTTGCTGTGCCGATTCATTCCCGAAGTTCCCCAATGCGCATCCCGTCCGATATGGATTCACGCGTGCAGCGTGGGCGAAGCGAACACGGCCCGTCCATTGCTTCAGGCCATCCGCCGCCGGTGGCCGCACATCCCGGTCGTTCTCACCGTTTCCACCCGCAGCGGCCACGCCCTCGCCGGGGCAAACCCCGAGGGCGCCATCGTCGCCTGGCTGCCCTTCGATCAACCCTGGCTCCTCCGCCGGTTCGTCCGGAAATTGGACCCGCTCGCCCTCGGGATTATCGAGACTGAGCTATGGCCCGCGCTTCTCCGTTCGGCGCTCGCGCGCGAAATCCCCGTGGTCATCCTCAATGGCCGCCTCAGCGACAAACACTGGAGGCAATATCGCCGTCTTCGCCCTTTGTTCAGGCCATTGCTCCAGGGTATTTCAGGCGCGGTGGTGCAGACCGAAGCCTATGCCGAACGCCTAAGGCAATTGGGCGCGAAGCCGGAGGTCGTCTTTGTCGGGGGGAACATCAAGTTCAATGGCGCGCCGCAGCCGCTCGATCCCGGCGAACGCCGCGCGCTCCTGATGGGGAATGGTTTCGATGAGCCGGACATGCTCCTCTTCTTCGGCAGTACGCGTCCTGGGGATGAACTCCTCGCTGCCGCGATTTGGCGCGACCTGGCCCCCCGGTTTCCGAACCTCAAACTCGCAGTGGCCCCGCGGCACCTTGCCCGGTTGGACGAAGCCCTGGCCCCATTCGACGGACCGTTATTACGTCGCTCCCGCATTCTCTCTGGCGAGCAATCGCCGGCCGGGGAACGAATCCTCGTCCTCGACACGGTCGGCGAGCTGGCGCGTTTCTACGGCATCGCCACCGTCGCGATCATCGGCGGCAGTTTCTATCCCGGCGTCGAGGGGCACAATCCCATCGAGCCCGCCGCGCACGGCGTGCCTGTGGTCTTCGGGCCGTTCATGCGCAACTTCGCGGGTCCCGCCGAGACCCTGCTCGAGTGCGGGGGTGCGATCCGGATCGCGGATCCATCCGATCTCCGCGCCACGCTAGGGTCCCTCCTCGAGGATCCCAAAATGCGCGCACGGATGGGGGCAGCCGGACGCGAGGCCGTGCGGCGAAACCAAGGGGCGCTCGAGCACAACATGGATGCGCTCGCGAAGGTCATCGATGCATCCGGTCCCGCCGCGTCATGACCCGGCGCACGCGAGACATCCCGCTTGCGGCGGCGCTCTTGTTTCCGTCGTTGGCCGTCCTCGGGGGCTTCGCCCTTTATCCCATGGTCTATGCCATCGTGCTCGGCCTTTACCGGTATCCCCGCGGCGGGACGCCGGAGTTCGCCGGGGCGAGGAACTATCTCGATCTCATCCAGGATCCCGCGTTCACGGACAGCGTACTCGTGACGGGATACTACGCCGTCGGCACAATCGTGCCCTCGATGGCCCTCAGTTTCGTGCTGGCCGACGCGCTCTTTCGCGTCAAGCGATTGCGCAGCCTGCTCAGGACCGTCTTCTTTCTCCCCTACGTCACCGCCGTCGTCGCCTCGGCCCTCATCTGGCGCACCCTGTTCGAGCCCACGAGCGGCGTCGTGAACGCCCTCCTCGATTGGGCGGGAATCGAGGGCCAGGCATGGCTGCTCGAACCGCGCGGCGTCCTCAACCTGCTGACCAACGGATGGGTAGACCCGTCGATCGGCCCCAGCCTTGCCCTCTGCTGCGTCATCGTCTTCGAGATTTGGCGGACGACCGGGTTCATGACGGTGTTGATGCTGTCTGGCCTGGCATCGATCCCGCGCGAGTACGAGGAAGCGGCGCGCATCGATGGTGCCGGCGGATGGCGCGTCGCACGGCATGTGACCCTGCCCCTGCTCTCGCCGGTGTTGTTCTTCATCGGCATCGTCAGTTTGATCGGATCGCTCCAGGCCTTCAGCAGCATATACGCCCTGACCGGTGGCGGCAGCGGCCCGCTCAACTCGACCCGGACGCTGACGGTATTCATCTTCGCCAACTTCTACGAATACCAGAAGATCGGCTACGGCTCCGCGGCCGCCACGCTTCTCTGCGCCGGGATTGCGCTGCTGACATTCGTCCAGTGGCGGCTCACGCGCCGGCGGGTGCATTACTCATGACGGGCCGCGCCTTCCGATATCTTTTTCTGGGCGCGGGCGCCGCCGTGAGTATCTATCCGTTTGTCTGGATGCTGGCGACATCCCTCAAGGCCCTGCGCGAGGCCTCGCTCTATCCGCTTGCCCTCGTGCCGGAACAATGGCAATGGCACAACTACGCCGACACCCTCGACGCTGCCCCCTTCGCGACGTACTTCTTCAATACATTCCTCACCGCCATCGCGGTCACGCTCGCCGTGCTCCTCACGTCGATCTCCGCCGGATACGCGTTCGCGCGGCTCGAATTTCCCTTCAAGGCAACGTTGTTCGCCATTCTCCTCGCCACGATGATGATTCCCTTCGAGGTGGTCCTAATTCCCAATTTCATCGCCATCACGCGCCTCGGGTGGTACGACACCTACGCCGCGCTCATCGTCCCCTGGTGCGCCAGCGCGTTCTCGATATTCCTCGCGCGGCAGGCCTTTCTCGGGATACCCGGCGAATACTATGACGCCGCGCGCATCGACGGCTGTGGACATCTCCGTTTCCTCGCGCGCATCGCCGTGCCCATGGCCCGCCCCACGTTGATCGTCATCGCCCTGTTCGCGTTTCTCGGGAGTTACAACGCCCTGCTCTGGCCCCTGGTCGTCACCGGGAACGAGTCCATGCGCGTCGTCCAAGTGGGCCTGACCGTCTTCGCCACGACGGACGGCGTCCGCGTAAACCTCCTCATGTGCGCGGCGGTCATTGTCATCGTTCCGACCTTGGGCCTATACTTTCTCGCGCAACGATACTTCTTCGACGCCTCGATCGGGGCGGGGCTCAAGGGATAACGACCATGAAAATACAGCATCGTGCGAGCCCAAGGGGACTGCCCAAACGGGCAAGAAAGAAAGGCGATGACGGAACAAATGCCTGTTGAAGTGTACGGTACTACCGTGCATACTGGGGGATCGAGGGGCTGAAATGCGCCTTGCCCGCTTCCGCCACAAAGGGCTTCGCCAGCTCCATGCGGAGGACAAGGCGAAAGGGGTGCCGCCCGCGATGGCGGACAAGCTGCGCAAGCTCCTGTTCGCGCTCGAAACCGCGGGGGAGCTCGACGAGTTGGGCCGGTTTCCCGGGTGGAACTTGCATCCGCTCAAGGGCGAACTGGACGGTTTTTGGAGCTTGACGGTCACGGGAAACTGGCGTTTGATATTCCGCATTGACGAAGAAGAGAAGGTCGCCAGCGACATCGACTTGGTTGACTATCACTAGGAGACCCGAATATGCCCATGAAAAATCCGCCCCATCCGGGCGACTTGATCCGGACGGAAATCATCGAGGCCCTCGGTCTCAGTGTGTCCAAGGCATCCGAGATTTTGCAGGTGCGCCGCGCCACGCTCTCCGACCTGCTCCACGGCAAGTCCGGCCTCACGGCGGAAATGGCCCTGCGCCTCGAAAAGGCATTTGGTCCCGGCATGGACCACCTCCTGCGCATGCAGCTCGCCTACGACGTGGCAAAGACGCGCCGGCGCTCCCGCGATATCACCATCAAGCGCTATGTCCCGGCTTGACCCACAATGATGAAAATGCTTCGGACTGAGGGGATTGCCATGCGCGGACGAATATTCGGCACAGTGACGCTGGCGCTGGTTCTTGCCGCGTGCGCTCCGCCCTCATCGGATTCCGCGCAATCGAAACGCGCGTTCAAGCCCCTCGATCCCGCCGCCACGACATTCTGGGACCGGCAAACGACCGAGACGGCGGATCTCCTCGCGTCGCTGGCGGCGGAGTTTAACCAGACGAATCCCGGGCCGCCGATCGATATCGTCCAGAGCGGCGGCTATCGCGATATCTACCTGAAGGTGACTGCGGGCATCCAGGCCGGGCAGTTGCCCGCGATGGCTGTCGCCTATGAGAGCATGACCGCCGAGTATGCGAAATCCGGGGCGGTCGTTGCGCTCGACGATCTGGCGCACGTTCCCAAGGCGGGACTGACCGAGGAGGACTGGGACGATTTCTTCCCTTCCGTCATCGAGACCAACGTGTTTCCCGATCTGGGCGGCAAGATGTACTCGTTTCCGTTCAGCAAGAGTGTGCTGATGTTGTACTTTAACAAGCGGGTACTCGCAGCGGCGGGACATGTCGCACCGCCGCGCACTTGGGATGAGTTCCTCGCGCAATGCCGCGACGTGAAGGCGAAGACGGGCAAGTTCGCACTCGCCGCGAACATAGACGCATCGACCGTGGATGGCATCATCTACAGTTTCGGCGGCGAGCTACTCGACGGGCGCAAGTCTCTCTTCGATTCGCCCGCGGCCATCCAGGCCTTCGAGTTGATCGAGGTCCTGGGCAAGGAGCAGTTGGCCTACCAGATTCCGCCGAAGACCTTTAATGACGAATCCGATTTCGCGGCGGACAAGGTGGCCTTCACGATGCGGACCAGCGCGGGGCGCCCGTCGCTCGCGCGGCTGATGGAGGCCCCCGATGCCTGGGGCATGGCGATGCTGCCGCAGGCGGACCCGGAACGTCCCCGGACGGTCTTGTTCGGCTCCAACATCTGCATCTTCGATATCGGCCCGGCGCAACGCGACGCCGCATGGGGCTTCGTAAAATACTTCACGTCGCGCGACGTGTCGGTCCGCTGGGCGCTGGCCACCGGATATCTGCCCTTGCGGAAGTCCGCCGCAGATCATCCGGACATGAAATCCTTCTGGGCCGAATGGCCCTACAACCGGGCCGCCTTCGACGGCCTTGCCTATGCACGGCCCGAACCCAACATCGTCGGGTGGCAGGAAGTGCGCGATCTGATCGAGCAAGCCGAGACGGCGGTGTTGTCGGGAATGATGGGCGGGCGCGATGCCGCGCTGAAACTCAAGCAGGACGCGGACCGGGTGCTCGCGGGCGAATAGTCCTTACTGTTGCCCGTGTTCCGCCGCGAAATCGTCGAGCGCCTCGCGAATCATCTGGCGATGATCGCGGTCGGCATCGCCCAACTCGACCATTCGCCTTCCGGCGTTGCGTTTATGATGATCGCCGTCTTTTTTCTTGCCCTCCAGGAGGCGGCGGTCAGGCACGACCCGGCGGTCCTTGTGCCACTCCCCGGTCTTGTCCTGAAAGTACCCCGGTCTTTTCTCAGCGGACACGCAAGTTCCCTCTCGTCGTAAACCGTATCAACATGGGCAGTATACGGCGGCCCCCGTACGGCGTCAAGGGAAGCCGTGGAAGCGAGTTGCGGTTCATGCGCCCGGACGCGGGAGAATGTCCGATTCGGGACACTCGCAGGACCGCTCCCATTCGCGCCACCATGCGATGGCCTTTTGAATTCCTTCCGCGAGCGGCGTGGATGGGTTGTATCCCAGGAGGGCGCGGGCCTTCCCGATGTTCGCGATGTAGTGGGTCACCTCGCCGACGCGCGACGGCTCGACGGTCACGTCCGGCGCGATGCCCAGGGTCTCGCCCACCAAGTTCGCCATGGCGAGGAGACTTTGTCCTTCGCCATAGGCCAGGTTGATCGTATGGTTCTTCCCGTGATTTTCCGCGAGAAGCGATATTCCCCGGGCGATGCCGTCCACGCAATCGTCGACGAAGGTGAAATCGAGCACCTTCTTCTCGCCGAAGATGACGATCGGTTCGCGGCGCCCGATACGGCGGATGAACAGGGGAATCACCCGTTCCATGCGCTCGATGTCGTTGTCGAAGCGGCCATAGACATTGCTGAACCGGAATACCAGGTACGGCAACCCATAACATTGGGCGTAGCTATACACCAGCGCCTCGCCCGAAATCTTGCTCGCGCTATAGGGGCTCTCGGTGAAGGCGAAGTCCGCGTGCGATTCCTCGGTGATGTACCGGTGAATATCGCCGTACACCTCGCGCGAGCTGCTGAAGACGATCGGCAACGCGTGGCGCCGGCAAAACTCGAGCACGTTGTAGGTCATCGTGATGTTCTCGAGGGCGCGCGCCGGCTGCTGGACCAACTCATGCACCTTCGCGTGCGCCGCCAGGTGGACCACCACGTCGATACCCTTCGGATACTGGGCATGGCCTATGCCCGAATCGAAGTCGCGATACGGCGTGCTCAAGTCCTGGAGCAGCGTCTCGATCCGGTCGGTCCAGGTGTTCGAGCGAATGTCGACGCCAAAGACGTCATGCCCGTCGTCGAGCATACGGAGCGCGAGGTTCGTGCCGATCTGGCCGCTCGAGCCGGTGATAAGGACGCGCAAGGGCGGGGCCCTCCTAACCTGGACAGGCGGCGATTGCCTTGGGACCGGGGTCATCCCTCGAACAGGGGTGTCGAGAGATAGCGCTCCCCGGAATCGGGCAAGACCGTGACGATGGTCTTGCCTTCGTACTCGGGTCGCGCGGCCAGGCGCAGCGCCACCGCCACCGCCGCGCCGCAGCTGATCCCGCTGATAAGCCCCTCTTCCTTCGCCAGGCGCCGCGCAATCTCGAAGGCTTCCTCATTGGTGATCTGCTCGATTTTGTCCACGAGGCCCAAGTCGAGGATATCGGGCTTGAACCCGGCGCCGATTCCCTGAATCTTGTGCGGGCCCGGTTTTCCACCCGACAATACCGGCGAGTTGGCCGGCTCGACGGCGACGCTCTCGATCGCCTTCCCTTGGGTTATCTTGATATACCGGCTGACGCCCGTGATGGTGCCGCCCGTGCCGACGCCCGAGACGAAGACGTCTATCGCGCCATCGGTGTCGCGCCAGATTTCCGGCCCCGTCGTGCGTTCATGGATCGCCGGGTTTGCCGGGTTCTTGAACTGCTGCGGCAAAAAATAATCCGGGTTCTCGGCCTGGATACGTTCCGCCTCGCGAATGGCGGCGGGCATCCCCCCTTCGCCGGGGGTCAGGATGAGGTCCGCGCCAAATGCCTTCAGCATGTTACGGCGCTCGATGCTCATCGTCTCGGGCATGGTCAATTTCAACTTATAGCCGCGCGAGGCCGCCACGAAGGCCAACGCGATTCCCGTGTTCCCCGAGGTAGGCTCGACGATGGTGCCGCCGGGCTTCAGCACACCCCGTTCCTCGGCGTCCCAAATCATCGCCGCCCCGATGCGGCATTTCACCGAATACGCGGGATTCCGCCCCTCGACCTTCGCGTATATCTTCGCCTTGAGCCCCTTGCCCAATTTCTGCAAATGAACCATCGGCGTGTTGCCGATGCTTCGGCTGGCGTCAGGGAAGACATTCATGGCGTAACTCCTCGACCGATCAGGGGCCGGAAAAAAATACGGCGTGCGAACGCAACACCGCGCGATGCTAACACACGATCGGAATCAATGCAAAGGAGCGCGCGGCACGGCGGATGGTGCGCGGGGCCGTGGATGCTGTCAGGTTCCGTCGGCAATGCCGCCATTCTCGAGGCGGCTGCGGCGGGTCGCCACTTGGTCGATGAACGGCGCGTTGTGCGACACGATGACCATTTCCTCGGGACGGTTCCGCAGGATGTCGATCAAGCGCGCCTCGTGGACCGAGTCCAATCCATTCGTTGGCTCGTCCAGCAGCAGGACCCTCGGGTGCATCGCGAGGATGGTGGCGAGGGCGACCAGCCGCTTTTGGCCGTGGGACAACTGGTAGGTGACGCGGTCCCGCAGCGTGGACAGGCCGAGCGAGTCGAGGGTCTGCGCGACAATGACGCCGACCTCCCTGGCGGATTTGCCCAAGTTCAACGGGCCGAAGGCCACGTCGTCGAAGACGGTGGGGCAGAAGAGCTGCGAATCGCTGTCTTGGAACAATAGCCCGACTTGTTTGCGCACCTCGACGAAGTCGCTCTCGCTTCGCCGCCGTGTGCCCAAGATTTCGATTGTCCCGCGTTGCGGATGGGCGAGGCCCACCATCAGGTGCAACAGCGTCGTCTTGCCCGCGCCGTTCGCGCCGGTCAGGGCGATCCGTTCCCCGGCATGCAGGCCGAACCGGAGATCGCGAAAGACAGGATGATCGGGACCGTAGTCGAAATAGACGCCCTGCATGTCGATCAGCGGATCGCTCAAGCCCACTGCATCCATGCCAGCGCGGCGATGGCCACCAAGCCGGCGGCGCCCGCGGCCGCGTCGGCGCGGCCGAGCCCGAATTCGTGGCGGCTGAAGAAGACCCCGTGAAACGCGCGGCAACGCATCGCCGCGTGGATGCGCTCCGAACGGTCGAGCGCGCGGACGAGGAGCATGCCCACCAGGTTTCCGTACGTGCGGAGCGTGTGCAAGTTCATGCCGGGCTCGAATGCGCGCACACGGAGCGCGGTGCGGAGCTGGCGTTGCTCCTGGTCGAGCACCGCGATGTAGCGCACCGTGAAGAGAAACAGCTGCACGAGCTTCGCCGGTACCCGCAGGTGCTGCATCGCATGGCCAAAGGTCACCGGTTCCATCCCGCCGATGAGGGCCGTCAACACGAGGACGATCGCGTTGCCCCGGAGCGCGATGCACCCCGCTTGGAGGAGGGCGTCCGCCGAATAGGGTATCTGCCCTATCATCAGGAGCGGACGGCCCGGCGCCCCTATCGGGAGCAACACAAAGAGAGTCGCCATGAACAGGTTCAGCCCGAGCAGGCGGTTGAACACGACGGCGAAGGGTGTCCGGGCTACCGCGCATAAGGCCGATCCCAAGACTACCGCCGCGGAAAGCACCGGCAGATCGCGAAACGCCACGAGCGAAAACGACGCGGCGAAGGCAAGGACGATACGGGCGCGGGGATCGAGCCGGTGTACCGGCCCCGCCGCTTCCGGCGGCGCATCGGTGAAAAGATTATGGTCGTCCATGACCCCGCCGTGCTTTCAGCAAGGCCACCAGGCCCACGGCCCCCACGATATATCCGACTCCGCCAATCGCGTCTCGGAACCTCACCTCGTGCTCGAACGCGTCGAGCTGTTCGCGCAACGGCCGAATCTGCCGCGCAACCGCCTCGTCGACGGCCCGTTCGATGGTGCCGGCGGATGCCCCGCCCGGGCTTGGCCCGGATGCGGCCGGCGTGTCCGCCGCAGCGGCGGAGCCCGCCGGATCGGCTGGGGTAACTGTGAACTCCGCCGCATGCCCGTCGCCCGAAATGGACTTCAGCGTGACCGCCCCCCCGGTCACCGGGAGCGCGTACTCGAAACGGCCCTCCTCGTCGGTCGTCGTTTCGCCCAACGCCGCGCCGCCGGGATCGTAGGCTTGCACGGCGACGCCCCTCGCTGGTTTTCCGTCGGAAAAATATGCCTTTCCGGAGATGACGCCATTCGACGCCGTCGCGAAGAGATTGAGTCGATGGGCATGCGCGGAAACGCACAGGGCGAACATCGCGATTCCCGTCACGAGAATCCTCATGCCGCCGGCTCCGCACCGGGTTGGGCCTCGAGGATGGGCGGGGCCACGTTCGCGCATAATGTCCCCGGCCGCACCTTGTTCAGGAAGACTACCGCCGATCCGGTGACGCAGCCCTCGACGAGCATGATCGGCACGTGCGCCCCGAGGGCCACGCCGGCGATATTCCAAAACGCCTCGCCCGTGCTCATCAGCGTCGCCGCGAGCAGCAATCCGCCCAGCGCGATGGCGAACGCCCCCGCCATGAATCCCGCCATGAAGGCCACGGGGCCCTGGCTTCGCGCTGCGATGCGATGAAACAAATAATACGATGCGAGCCCGGGCAACCCCATAATCACGGTATTCACGCCGAGCGTGGTCAGTCCCCCGAAACCGAACAGAAGCGCTTGCAAGAGCAAGGCGACAGCCACCGCCGGGAACACCGCCCAGCCAAGCAACAGGCCCGTCAAGCCGTTCAGGATCAGGTGTACCGACACCGGGCCAAGCGGCACCTTGATGAGCGATGCGACGAAGAATGCCGACGACAGGACCGCCACCTTCACCAGGGAGCGGTCGTCGAGCCGGTGCAGGCCAATACCCACCCCCGCCGCGCCGGCCGCGGCGCCGGCCATGAGCACGGGCGCGGACAATATGCCCTCGGCTATATGCATCCGCTACTCCATGTCCCGCGCATGGACCCAGATGAGCGCGCCCAATTCCAATTCGGATTCCTTGCCGTCCGGGGCAAGTTGTTTCTCTCCGGCTATTAGCGCCGCGAAACCCCACCAGCCCGCGCGCGGCAAACCATAGGTGAAGGTGCCGGTTGCGTCGGTACGAATGATTTGCGTTTCGAAGCTGGACGACGGGACCTTCACTTTCGCGTCTTCGTTCAGGTACTCGACTTCGACGTCGACCGAGGGTACAGGCCGGCCGTCCTTCAACACCACGCCCTGGAATACGTTACCCGTCCAAAGCCCGTAGGGCCGGACCAAGGGCTTGACCTCGACGGGGAACCCCACCAAGGCGTCCCAACCCTCGTCCGAACCAAAGGCCTCGACGACCACCTTGGCGTATTGGATGATCGTGGTCCGTTCGCTTGGGTCGTAATACGGCGCCGATTCGATGTGGAAAACATGCGCGCCCGGCTGTTCCACGGTAAAGGCCGCCCTATATGCGCGTTTCCCGGAGAGTTTCCGTTCCGTCAACGAAGCGCGCAAATCCGCCTTCGTTCCGCCGGCCACCACGCCGAACTGCACCGGGGTGTCCATCTCCATGACCGGACCGCCCGCCATGGGATGGGTAAACGCGATATCAAGGGAAATCGCCGGGTTCGATCCGGCCACGACCGCGTCGCTCAAGGGCGTCAAGACAAGGAAGTGAGCTCCCGCGACAGGCGCGGCGAGGAAGATAAGTAAGGACAGAATCGGCGAGAGGGGACGCATTGGGATTGTCCGGGGACGGCTTCCGCAGTATTACCAATTCAATAATAGTAATACAATGGCGGCCCGGAAACAATTCCGGCAAATGGCACCGAATCGCCACTGGCTTCAGTTTCCAGGGCTTACGCGATAGACGGCGAGCGTATTGCCCTCCCGCGCCGCCACATACAGGAAATTTCCCTCCGGCGACAATGCAAGCGCCCTCGGGCCGTCAAGCCCGCTGGCCCCGTCCCTGCCCTCGCGCATGGCGCCGGAAAAGGTAAGCGCGCCGGTAGCCCTGTCGAGGCGGAACTCCGCGACGGCGTTGTCCTCGAAACCGGCCACGTAGACCCGATCCCCCTGCGGCGAGATGACGAGGTCAATCGCGCCCCCGATCCCCTCGACGCCGTCCACGCCATTCGCAAGCGATTGGACTGTCGCCAAGGCCCCGCCGGCGGCTATATTGGGCCGCGCGCTCGTTCCCTGCACGATATCGTCGACGCCGTCGCCGTCATTGTCCAAGTCAAGGTAGTCGGGGGTACCGTCCGCGTCCGAATCGCCATCGCCCTCGACCCCGTCCTCGACCCCATTCGCATCGCTGTCGGTATCCAGTCGATTGGGCACGCCATCGCCGTCCGTGTCCATGTCGCCCTCGACCGCATCCCGTATTCCGTCGCCGTCGTCGTCCATGTCGCGGTAATTCGGAATTCCGTCGGCATCCGAATCGGACGCGCCCTCGGTGGCGTCGGCTACCCCATTGCCGTCGCTGTCTTCATCCAAGTACTCGGGTTTCCCGTCCTTGTCGGCATCGCCGTACCCTTCATCCCCATTGGAGATTCCGTCCCCGTCGGCATCCTGCGACAAATATACGCTGCCCGCCGCCGGTAGTCTTTTGCCCTCGAGCGAATCGATAACCCCATCGAGGTCGGTGTCCCACGCGCCCTCGGCAAGGTCGCCAATCCCGTCGCCATCGGCGTCCGCGTCCCGGTAATTGGGCGCTCCGTCGCCATCGAGATCGCCAACCCCTTCAATCGATCCCGAGATACGGTCGTCATCGTCGTCGAGATCGATGAAGTCCGGAATCCCGTCCTCGTCGAAATCGGCCCTTCCGTCATCCCCGTCCGGCACGTTATTGCCGTCGCTGTCGGGGTCGCGGCTATTTGGGGCCCCGTCGTCATCGGCATCCCCGCTTCCCTCGACCGAATCGGGCATCCCGTCCCCGTCGTCATCGAGATCGAGGAAGTCTCGCTCGCCGTCGGCATCGAGATCGACCCGGGGCTCCCCCGCATCGGGCAATCCATTGTCGTCGCTGTCGGCGTCGCGGAAGTTCGGGATTCCGTCGCTGTCGGCGTCCCCCTCGCCCTCGTCCAGGTCCCTTGAGCCATCCATATCCGCGTCGAACTCGATCACGGTCACGGTCGAGTCAAACTGGGATGCGACGTAGAGCCGCCGGCCGTCCGGCGAAAACGCCGCCGCGCGTGCGCCCTTCAATCCCTCGGGATAGTCGCCGGGTCCCCCGAAGGGCGGAAGCGCCGAAAGCGAACCGTCCGCGGCGCGGCCGTACACCGCGAGGGGCGGGCCAAATTGGGACACGCAGACCACGCGCGTACCGTCTGGGGATATCGCAATCGCCCGCGCTCCGAAATAGTCGCGTTCGTCGTCCGGGCGCACGTCGACGGGCTCGCCCGGGATGAGCGCGCCATCGGGCCCGGTCCGCGAATAGGCCACCAGGGCATATTCCCGCTCGTTCGCGACATAGACCTGGTTGCCATCGGGCGAGGAAGCGGCGGGGCGCGCGTCTCGCTCGAATGCCTTCATGAGTTCGGGGTCGGCAACGCTCTCCTGGCCAGCCAGGTGGCCGTCCTGCGGGTCGCGGACAAACCGCTGGATATATTCGGCCCCTGTCTTTCCAACCAATACCGTCGTGTTATTGGCCAGAACGCAAACCAGGAGCGCCCCGCGATTTTGCCCCCGTGGATTCGGATCGAACACCGCCACGAATTGCGGCGAGGGCGACGATGCGGAATCCCATCGCAAACGGAGAATGCCGCGCGAGACCGATGTCGCGGCGTATAGATCGGACGTTCCGGGCGCGAACGCGATATACACGGGGGAATCGAGCGGCACGCCCTCGCCGGCGCGTAATTCGCCGGTCAACGAAAACGCGCCTTCCGGGCCGGGCCGAAAGGCAAGGATTGCGTCCCCGAATCGGGCCGCCGCGAAAAGCGACGCCCCGTCGGGGCCAAGGCCGAGCGACGTGGGGCCGTTCAGCGCGGCCAATCCCGCAAGTTTTCCTGTCAGGGACTGGACGAGCGCCAAGGTGCCGGCGATGGGGTCCCGGTCAAATATGAAGACGGCATTGCCCCGCTCCGCCGCCGCATACAGGCGCGTGCCTCCGGGGTCCAAGAGGAGGGCGACGAGTGCGTCGAATGATGGGACATCCGAACGTCCGACGACTTGGAGCAATTCGCCCGAAGGTTGCGCCATGGCGACCCAAGAGAATAATACCAGCCATGTGGCGCCGGCTAGCGCACCGGCAAGCATCCATATCCTTGCCTGATTCAATTTGGCGGCCCCGCCTGCGGGTCATCGCGATTCGCAATGCCCTCGCCATCGGAATCCCCATTCCCTACCGCGGTATCGGGGACGCCGTCGTTGTCGAGGCCGTTCGAGAGCCCATCGCCGTCGGAGTCGATCGAGAAGACCGCCATGCTGTTGTCTCCCCGACAAAGGACATAAAGTCCGCCAATATCCGGCGACAAGGACAATGCCGAGGGACCGTTCAACCCATCGATCCCGGGTTGTCCCATTGCGAAGCGTTGGCGGGGGCTGAGCCCGCCGGATTGCGGGTCTCGCGCAAACGACGAGACGGCGTGTCTACCAATCCCCGCCAGGTACACGTATCGCCCATCGGGGGACATAACCATGGCGGTGGGCTGGAACAGGGCATCGAATCCCGATGTCCCGGCATCCACGGCCGCCGACTGGGTCAGGACGCCACTCACCGGATCGCGCGCGTACACCCGCAACGCGTTGTCCTTGTAGGAGACCAAATACACAAACGCGCCGTCGGGCGAAATCGAAATCGCGATCGGGTTGGGAGGAACCGGCGCAGCCCCCGCGATCGCCGGGCCGCGCGCGGCCAAGCCCCCCGCGGGCCCGCGCTCGACGAGCGTCAACGTGTCGTCCAGGAACGACGCAATGTAGATGTGGCGGCCATCGGGAGAAACCGCCAAGCTTCGGGGCGTTCGGAGCCCGCCCACTCCGTCGGTGCCTTGTCGCAGGCTCTGCCGGAACGCGAGATCCCCGGTTTGGTCGAATGCGAACACGGACATGGCGTCGCCGCCATGGGCAAGGGCATAAAGCTCGGTCCCATCGGGCGAAAACGTTAGGGCACAGACGCCGTCAAGGCCGGACACGCCCCCCTCGCCGCCCGCCAATCTCCCGCGGAACAGGGGTTCGCCGGTGTGCGGGCGCAATACGAACTCGGTCAACGTCGCCTCGGCATTCGAGGCGACAATCACGCGATCGCCGGATGGGGCAATGGCCAAGGCATGGGGCGATGTCATGCGCGCGACACGGTCGGCACCGTTTTTCCGCACGCCGATGTAGGTCACCGCGCCGGTGGCCGCCTCGCGCGAAAACGCCAGGAGCGCCCCGCCATTCTCCGCCGTGACATAGAGATTTCGACCGTCCGGGGATATCGCCGTGGCCGTCGGATGCAACAAGTCCTTGATAGCCGGCGCCGCGGAGCTTTTCGCTGCGTTGCGCACCGTCTGGACGTACGTCATTTCGCCCGGCTCGGCGGCCAGCGCCGCAAACGACACGAAAAACAGCGAGAGGGACACGCATGACTGCGGACGGGGGCCTTTCATCTTGCCGCCGTACCCTCGGCCCGAGGAGACTCCGCCGTTTCATCGACGGGCGCCAATGCGATTCGGTTGAACGCGATGTCCCGGACCGTGATGGTCACATTTTCCGCCGCCGCAGGTTGTTTGGCGGCGCGAACGAATCCGATGGATTCAATTGTTATCGTTGAGGAATCGAACCAGCCGCCCGTTTTTCCCGAGAAGTCCATCCCGACAAAGATGTCGCGGACTTCGCCTTTCCATGCAGCGTGTTGGCCCATGTCGGCGATCCACGTCGAACGCCCGTCCGGGTCTCCGCCCAGGGGATACATCGGCACGGCGCGGTCGTGGCCGAAAGGATTTCGACTACGGGAATCGGAGGCGCGCGCCCAGTAGAAATGCATCTTGCCAATGGGAAGCGGCCCGCCGTTGGAGCCGGATGTCGACAGTCGAATCCACAGCATGTTGGCGTTGTCGGCCTCGATTGACTGCGCCATCAGGCGGGGGCCCCAGCCATTCTTCGGGTTGCTACGCACCGCGCCTTCCGGCGAAAACGCCGTCCGGCCCCGGAAATCCCAAGGGCCCGCGTCCGTAAATCCCCATTCCCGGACGGAAGGCACGGCCCCGGAAACGATGTCCGCCCCGGTGAATCCATACACCTTCGCCAGGGACCCCGTCGAGGCCTCGATACCGATGTAGAGTTCCTCGATCGACCCCGTCCAGTGCTTGTGCCGGCGAGGCGAGGCCTCCCACGCCCCGAGGCGGTCGGAGTACATGAAGGGGACGGTGTACCGCGGATCGCCAATCGAGATGTTGTCGCCGTCGCGCTTCCAATAAAGGGCGATGCGCTCGACCGGAACTTCCGGGCCGCCGGTTCGTAGGGTCACCGTGTCAACGTCACTGCAGGGCAGGGGCCCGCCACGGTACGACGGGCCAGACACGCGCCCCGCCGCAAGATACCGGATTCCGTCCGCGGTGTTCTCCCCGCCGTCTGGAAACGACCAGCCGGGACCGGCCGTCCCGCCGGCAAAATCCCACAGCGATACAATCTCGCGTGGATAGCCGAAGCGCTTGAGCATGATGTATTGGCTATCCGGAATCGTGTCCCATTGCGGACACGAAAATTCTTCGAGGGGAACAAAATGGCGCTTCGAGAAAAGGGCCTTCCACTCGTCGAGCTTCTGGGCCTGCCCCGGCTTGAACGGCGCCGCCGGATACCGGATAAGTACATAGTCGGTTCGATCCAGCTCGGGGAGTAGCTCGGCCGCCGAGTACGCTGAGTAGGGCCCTATCCTTCGAAAGGGCCGGGGAAGGGACTCGTCCTCAGGGACGATCAGGTACGGATTCGGGGAGGGCGCAAATTGTTCCGGGCTGAAAAAATCCCCATGCCAAATGTAGCCGCCCCCGTGGGCGTACTTCGCCCCCACTTGCTGCAACGTCAGGTACGTATCCGGGGGAGCGTCGCTGGCCCGGGCGTCGCGGGCGATCGCCCGGAGGATTCGCTCCGTCGGATTCTCCCCGGTAAACGGGGCACCATATGTGTAATTGCCCGCGATAATCCGATTCTTGTACACCACTATTCCATTGTCTTGGCTCCGCTCAATGTCGTAGGGCGCATCCGGCACCGGAATCTCAAGGCGGGAAAGTGCCGTGGATGAACCCAGCGAAATATTCGCAAACGTGAGTAGCAGGATCAGGATGAACCCGGCCCCGGCCGCCCCACGAATCCGGCCGACCGGCAGCGTGCCCACGCCGGCAGCGCACCAAAGTCCGAACGCGGGAATGGCCGGGATCGTGTAACGATTCCCCATGACCGGCATCAACGAATACCACGCGATCATGCCGGAAATAGGCCATAAAACGACCAGGAGGACGGGCAATCCCGGGCGGCGGCGCGCGATCATGGCCAGTCCGCCCGCCAGCGCGACCAGCGAGGCCGGCAGGAATAGCGAGTTGTTGACTAGGTCGATCACAAGATGCCGGAAAATTTTGTACACGGGGCTGGAAAAAAATGGCGAGGGCACCCCTGGTCCGCTTTCGCCGGATTGGCCCATGGCCGCGAGCGACAACAGCGCCACGCCCGGCACGCCCGCAGCGAGCGCCTCGGGCGCACTGCCCGTCCCCCGGGGTTCGACTACAGCCGCGACCGCCGACCGGATTATCCCCGCTCCGCCCCGGTATTCCTTGAACCAAAACGTGTAGAGGCTTTCGAAGTTGGCGTAGTGCCACGGGACCACGATCGCAAATAGCACTACGCTGGCGATGCTCGCATTGAGGCCGATGCGCCGCCACTCGACCTCCCGCTTCCATACCCTGGCGCAGGCAAAGCCGAAGGCCAGGAGAACGGGGCCGGCGAAAAACAGCACCGTAGTTTGCCGAACCATGATACAGAGCCCAAGCATGACCGCGAGGCCCGTCACCCAGAACGTCGACCGGAGCGCGTCCGACCGCGCGAGGCAAAGCATGCCCCAGATTACGAAGGCTGCGGCGAGGTAGTCGAGGGCGAGATAACGGGACGATGCGTACACGATCGGAATCAAACTCGTGATCAGCGCCGCATAAAGCGATTGGGCCGGCCCGAGGAACGTCCGCGCGATCCCAAATGCCCCGGCGATGATTGCCAGCAGCGAGAGCGTGCTCAGGAGCGCCATCGTGTCGGCCCCATATCCCAGGACCGCCATCAAGCCCCCGGCAAGCGCGTGGGTCAATGGCGGATAGCGGGACTCAATATTCGACGCGGCAATGACCCGCTGGGGCAGGTTTTTGTACGCGGGGGAAGTAAAGGCGTCGAAATACCTCCTCGCCAATTCCATGTGGACCGCTTCGTCGCGGGTAATTTCATGGTTGTCGCGGCGCAGCCAGGCAATATTGGCGGCGGCATGGAACGCCAACAGCAGGACCAAACCGAAACTCACGGCCCAGCGCCCCCGAAACAATCGGCCCATGATTCGGGGGGCACCGCGCGTGAATTTCGATTTCGCTATGAGGGTCGCACCCTGAGTCGCTGGATTGTCCATGAGAAGTCTCGATTGACCGCCGGAAACCACTAGTATACTGGCCGAATCAACATAGACCAAGCATTAGATTTGACCCGCCCTCGCGACCCTCGATACCATGGCCACGATGGGCACCAACCCGGCATCCCGCCGGGCGCGAAAGGAGGGGTTCATGAAACGGTTTCCCCGAATTTCCCAAGTCGTCGTTCTCTGGGCCGTCGCGTTATCGCCGGCCCATCCGGGTACGCCCCGCATTCTCATCGTGGGCGACAGTTGGGCCCAATGCATGGCGGTCGTGGGGCGGGACGGCGTCAAGGGCTTCGGTTCGCTCGAGAAGGCGCTGGACGATGCGGGAATGTCCGAGGCGGACACCGTGGGCGAGAAAACGGCATGGGGCGGAAGCCGTGCGGATCAATGGGCCAAGCCCGGGCGATTGGCGCTACTCTCGGACGAACTCGACCAGTACCCGGCCATCGACATCGTATTTCTTGTGATAGGGGGCAATGACTATCTCAAGACTGTCCTCGAATCCAACATCGCCGAGATGGACCCGGAGGCGCGGCGGGCAAGGTGGGGCGCGATAACTCGCGACATCGGGACAATAATCGACCACTGCCTCGCCCATCGCCCGGACATCCATGTCGTCCTCTTCGATTACGACTTCCTGGACGCGACCGCAGCCGAGAAGGTGTTGCCGAAATTATCGTTCCATGGCGCCACGGCTCGCCAATTGAATGATGCGTTTCTCGAGCTGGGGCGGAAGAAAATGGCGTTGGCGGCGTCGCGCGAGCGTTGCGTGTACGTGCAAAATTGGGGCGCGCTCCAGCATCGCTTCGCGAACGACGGGCCTGCGCCCGGACAGGCGCCGGATTACGCGCCGTATCCCGGGGGAAATCCCGACGGCGTCATGCCGCGCGCGGCCCACGTGGGCGACGGAATCCATCCGACGGACGAGGCGCATCGGGTCATGCTGGACGTGGCGGTCGAGAAATACCTTAAGTCGATGTTGACACCAGGAACGGTTCGCAACTAGGCGGCGCGCATCGGACACCGCGTGGACTCGACTTGCGCCTGTCGCGACATGAGATTGGACGGGTTGTCTATGAAACGTTTTCGCTCTCGGGTATACTGGGCCTCGAAATATCCGGCGGCGCAAAGGCCCCGGGAAAGGAGCCTGCATGTTCTCTCGCGCAATCGGTTGCATCGCCCTGTGTGTGCTGTCCGCCCATGCCCAGGTAAGTATCCTGAACGGCGGGGGCAAGCGCCTCTCGGACCTGGCCGGGACGGACACCTATATCACGGTGGTGCTCAAGGAGAGCAACGCCCGCGACACCAACCTGCGAATCAAGGAAGTACTTGCCGACCGGATGACCGTCGAGAGTCCCAACGGCGAGCCGGGGGCCTATTTATTCGACCAAATACGCGAAGTCCGGGTGCAATTGGGCAAGGTGGCGCCGCGCCGCGCGTCCTCCTCCGGCGTCCTCACGGGAAGCGACCTGGACGTGGCGGCGCGGGCAGATGCGCGCGTGTTCGAGGTCCTTGGGGAACATGCGAGCAATCAATCCTACCGCATGCAGGCGGCCGCGCTCTTGGCGGCGAGCGCAGGTCCCAATGCGGCCATGGCCGTCAAGGACTTGAACGACCTTGCCGACAGTAACGATCTTCCCACGCAGTTGGAAGCGGGCTTATACCTATACCTGGCGGGGCAGCCGGTGGATCCGAAGATCGTGGGACGCGGAATTTCGAGCGGGAACCGCGCCGTCCGGGCGTCCGCGATCCGCTTGGCGGGATTTATCGGCGATCCGGCGTTCTCCAACGACTTGGTCATCATCCTCAAGGACCCTAGCCCCGACACGTTTACTCCGGCGGCGCGCGCCGCGGGCCAGATCGGGGACCGGAAATTCATTCCTGACTTGCTGCGGGGCCTCACGGCGCTGAATGACGAAAAGGCGGAGGCGTGCGTGGATGCGTTGACGCGGCTGGGTGGGCCGGAGGTCATTGGATCCGTCAAGGACTTGATGAAAGATAGCAAGGGCAGCCAATGGTTTCGGATGCTGCGGGTGCGGTTCGCCCTTGGGGACGAGGAAGCGATCCGGCTCATGAAGGAACAAGCCTTGACAGAACCCTCATTCCGCCCCGAGGCGCTTTTGCTGTTGGCGGAACAAGGGGACTGGGACGCATCGGTTGGACTTCGCGAGCAGCTCGCCAAGTCTTACGATGCGAATATCGAGACGCTGGCGTATCGCGCGAGGGCCGCAGCGGCCTTAATCCTGGCCGACCACCCTCCGGCGAAGTCGATCATGCAGGAGATTTTCAGCATCACTCCCGAGACCATTTACATCATGGGGAAGAACGACAAGAAGGAACTAAAGGAAGCACACGCGATTCAAGCCCAGGTCGCCGCGTGCATGGTGATTGCCCGCTCGGGGGCGCGCCAATTGATGCCGATGCTTGCGATACCGATCGGGAATTTGAACCCGAAGGTCGCCCTTGCGGCTTGCCAGGCGGCCCTTTCGCTCGCCAATCCGGAGTACCGCGAGCGCCTGATGAAGATCATTCCCGCCGCCGGGGACGTCGCGGCCAAATGATGGCGCGGGTCCATGCCGCGATCGAGGGCATGGTGCAGGGGGTTGGATACCGCCAAGCGACGATGCTTCGCGCCCGGAAGGCCGGACTCACGGGGTGGGTTCGAAACTTGCCCGATGGCCGTGTCGAGGTACTAATCGAGGGGAAACGGCCCGCGCTCGAGGACTTTGTCGCCTGGCTCGCCGAGGGGCCGGCGCGGGGGCGCGTGGATCGTGTCGAGGCAAATTGGAACAATCTACCGCGCGAATTCGAGGACTTCCGGATCGCGCTCTAGTGGTTTGATTCATAATTGAGGGAATTTATTGCATGCTGTATGTGTTCTCTATCTAACCAGTTCAACGGAAGGATGAGAGACCCATGCGCATTGCCCCACAGATTGATCTTCGTGATGAAGAACGGCGGACACTTTTGAAATGGTC
>CANKTP010000048.1 GCA_947486375.1 Candidatus Hydrogenedentota bacterium
CGGCTCTCCTCGAGTTCGGCGGCGAACGACATGGCGGCTTGAAGGGCGAAGGCTTGGGTATCGATCCGGGAGGCTTCGGACTCGATGAGCTTGATGCGTTCGCTGACCCGCTGGGCCAGGGCGAGGGTCGTCTTGCCGTCGATGCAGATGGGGACCTTGAGGCGAATCCCGGCGATGATGACTTCGATGCGGGGTTCGGCGCTCATTCGCGGAATGCGGTTCCGAGCGACTTGGCCATCTTGAGGAGGTTGTCGACCCGTTGCTTCAGTTGACGGCGTTCATCGGCAAGGCGATCATTTTCGCTCTTGAGCAGGTCGTAGTCTTCCGCGATTCGATTGAGCGTAGTGAGCTCTTTCTGGCGTTTCCATTCCTTCTGAAGGAGAGCTTCTTTTTCGGCGTGTTGCTTTTTGACCTCGGCGTCATTCGAGCGCAGGACCTCCCCCATTTCTTCGACTAGGGACTGGATTTGGTCGAGTTTTTTGCGGATGAGGGGGTTCATGGGGTGAATTACGAGGCCGGAGGTATATTTGACAAGGGTAGCGAACGGCAGAACATCCCCCTTGATCCCCCTTCAAAGGGGGACTTTCTTGGCTGAGGGGACGGCGTAAAAATGAATGGGTATCGCGATGTCACGGGGAGTTCAAATTGCTCCTTACGCTGTACTGGAATCTGCTGTTTCGCATGGAACGAATAGGTTTTAACGCAGTGTTATCTTGTGGTTTTCTTGTAGTTTCTTGACGATCCGATCCACGGACTTTTGCGTGTCCGCATCGGTCAGCGTCTTCTCGTGACTCTGGAACACGAGGTTTAAGGCGATGCTTTTCTTATCCGGGGCCAATTGGGATCCATGGTAAAGGTCGAATACCTCGACCCGCTTGAGTATCTTCCCCCCCGCCGCTTCCGCCGTGGCCACCAAGTCGCCGGCGGGCAAGTGTTTATCGACCACAACGGCAATATCGCGGAGGGAGGCGGGATACTGGGGTAGTTCGGCGAATTGGGTCCAAGGCGTTGCGTGGGCGACGAGGGGTTCCAAATCAAGTTCAGCTAGGAAGACATGTTGATTTAAGTCGAAGGCCTTCCGTGCTCCCGCGCCCAGCGCCCCGAGAGATCCCAAGTGGTTTAAATTAAAGGAGATAGCGGCGGATTGTCCAGCAGCGAGGTGTGGGGTATCGGCGGGCGTGGCCGTGAATCTCGCGCCGAGTTCCTGCCCAAGCGCTTCCACCATTCCCTTGAGATCATAGATGTCGGTTTCGCGATTGGGGCGGCCCCAATTGCGGTCTTCCGCAGCGCCGGTACAGGCCAAGGCGAGCCGAAGGTACTGAGTGGGTAACTCATTATCGTCGCTAGGTTTATAGACTGGCCCAATCTCGAACAGCGCAAGGTCGCGATTCGTGTGGCGGATGTTATACGAAACCGTATTGAGCAAGCCAGGGAGAAGAGAAGTTCGCATCGCATTGTGGTTCTCTGTGAGGGGATTCGCCACCATCACCATGTCGAGGTAACTTGGATCGAGGTGCAACTTCCGGACGTTCTCTGGGGAACAGAATGTCCAATTCATGACTTCTGTAAGGCCTATTCCGACAAGGTAGTTACGAATCTTTTTAATCAGCGGGTACTGGCTATCAAATTCGCCGTCCGTGTGGCGGACCTTGGGGATGTTCTGGGGGATGTTCTCGAAGTCGTGGAGCCGGGCGACTTCCTCGATCAAATCCACTTCTTGATCGCAATCGTAGCGCCACGATGGCACGGCAACCTTCAAGGTCTCCGGAGTGTGCTCGATCGGCTGGAACCCGATGGCTTCCAAATATTTTCGTTGGGTGGAGGGTTCAATCGGGGTTCCCAACATATGCTCCGTTCTTGCGTAACGTAGTACGATTTCCTTGGCGGGGATGGGATTCGGGTATTTGTCAATCGATTCCGCAGCCAGTGTCCCTCCGGCGATTTCGAGGATAAGCTGACAAGCCCGGTTCGCCGCATGGAGGGCGATCTCGGGGTCGGCTCCCCGCTGGAAGCGCTGGGATGCCTCGGTGGCGATACCCAAGGCCCGCGAGGTGCGGCGGATACTGATCGGATTGAAGTAGGCGCTCTCGAGGAGAATGTTGGTAGTGGTCTCCCCCACTTCGCTGTCGAATCCGCCCATAACTCCCGCAATGGCAACAGGTTGTTTCGCATCGGCGATGACAAGCATTTCGGGCTTGAGTTTCTGCACGGTCTGATCGATGACCTTGATTTCCTCGCCCGCCCGTGCCCGCCGGACGACGATTCGATGTTCTGCGAGTCGCTCGTAATCGAAGGCATGCAGGGGGTGGCCTGTCTCGAGCAGGACGTAGTTGGTGATGTCGACCACGTTGTTTACGGGCCGTTGTCCCACGGCGATCAGGCGCCGTTTCAGCCAGTCCGGCGAGGGTCCAATCTTAACGCCCTGAATAACCCGCCCGACGTATCGGGGACAGAGGCCGGAATCCTCGACCGTGATTGAGGTTAGTTCCGATGTCCGTGTCGAGGACTTCTTGAGTGCGGGCTTCGGGGTGACGAAGGGAAGCGCGTATGAGGCGGCGAGTTCCCTCGCGACGCCGATGTAACTCGCCCAGTCGCCGCGATTTGGGATGACTTCGATCTCGAGGATGACATCGTCCAACCCGAGCAACGGCTTCACGTCCGCCCCGATCGGGGTATCTTGGCCGAGGATGAGCAGGCCATCGTGATCGTCCCCTAGGCCAAGCTCCTTCGAGGAACACATCATCCCCTGCGACTCGACCCCGCGCATCTTTCGTTTGCCGATGGCGAAGCCCCCGGGCAATTGCCCGCCGATCATGGCCGTGGGCACCTTGTCCCCCACTTTCATGTTCTGGGCGCCACAGACGATGGTGAGGGGTTCCCCCTCCCCCACGTCCGTCCGGCAAACGGATAATTTGTCCGCATCGGGGTGGCGCTCGATCGAGACGATGCACCCGATCCGGACGTTCTGGATTTCGTCGCCTGGGCGCGCGACGGACTCGATTTTCATGCCGAGCATGATCATTCGGTCGCAGAGGGCATCGACGGGAACGTCTAGCTGGATGTAATCCTTCAACCAATTCAGCGAGAGAAACACGGTTAGAACTGCTCCAAGAATCGAAGGTCGTTTTCGTAAAGGTGGTGGATGGTGTTGATGGAATGCCGCAACAGGCCGATGCGGTCAATGCCGAAACCGAACGCGAAGCCGGTGTAGCGTTCGTAGTCGTACTTGGCGTTTCGAAATACATTCGGGTGGACCATGCCGCAGCCGAGGATTTCTATCCAACCCGAGTGTTTGCACAGTCGGCAGCCGGAGCCGTTGCAGACGGTACACGTCATGTCCACCTCGGCGGAGGGTTCCGTGAATGGGAAGAAATGGGGCCGGAAGCGGGGCTTGCAGTCCTTCCCGAAGAAGCGGCGCAGGAAGTGGGCGATGGTGCCCTTGAGATCGGCAAAGGTGACCCCCTCGTCCACCAGCAGGCCCTCGAGTTGATAGAACATGGGGCTGTGGCTGGCGTCCCAGTCCACGCGATAAACCCGGCCGGGCGCCACAATCGCGACCGGGGGCTTGACCGACTCCATGACGCGCATCTGCACGGGCGAGGTGTGGGTCCGCAACACCACGCCGGGGCGCACGAAAAAGGTATCGTGCGAGTCCCGCGCCGGATGCTCGGCGGGAGTATTGAGGCTGTCGAAGTTGTAGTACTCGGTCTCGATGTCCGGTCCCCACGCGACCTTGAATCCCAGCTCGGCGAATATCCCGATGATCTCCTCGGACACTTGGGAGATGAGGTGGGCGTGTCCGCGGCGGGGGCGGCGTCCGGGTAGGGAGAAATCGACGCGGTTCTCTTCGGCGTCTCGGGCTTGCTCGGTCGATTCGAGGGCCTCGCGCCGCCCATCGAGGGCCTCGGTGAGGGCGATCTTCAGTTCGTTGGCGGCTTTGCCCAGGGCAGGGCGTTCCTCGACTGGCGCGGAACTGACCCCGCGCAGGATGTCCGTCAAGGCGCCCTTACGCCCGAGCCATTTGACGCGGCATTCATCGAGGTCGCGCAGTGACGATACCGCTTGAATCTCGTCGAGCGCCGAGCGTTGCATTTCTTCCAATTGCGCTTTCATGAATACTCCGCGATCATTTGAACAAGGCGCTGCCAATGCGCACCTCGGTCGATCCTTCCTCGATGGCGACTTCGAAGTCGTCCGACATACCCATCGACACGACGGACAGGGCGTGTGTCTGGGCCAAGACCCGCAGCGTCCGGAATACTGGGCGAATTTCCTCGGGATTCTCGACCGCCGGCGCCATTGTCATCAGCCCCTCGACGCGGAGATGCGGCATTGCCGCAATCGCGTCGAGCACCCGGGAGACCTCCTTGGACTGGAACCCGTGTTTCGATGCTTCGCCCGAGACGTTCACCTCAATCAAGACCGGCATGATGCGACCGACTTCCGCGCAGCGGCGCTCGAGGGCTTCCGCCATTTCGATGCGATCCACCGCGTCTATCCGATCGAATAAGTCGACCGCCCCGCGGACCTTCCGGCTCTGCAAGTTACCTATCATATGCCGGCACACTTTCCCCGCCATCGCCCGCAGCTTGTCGACGGACGTTTCGGGACGGTTCTCACCCATGTCGGTGACGCCCATCCCGGAGAGGGTGAGAATCTCATCCAAGCCCACGGATTTGGTCACGGCCACCAGTTTCACCTCCCCGGGACGCCGTCCCGCCCGGCCTGCGGCCGCGGCCATTCGGCCCCGAACCGTTCCCAGATTTTCTTCAATTTGTTCCCGCGGGATACTCACGGGGCTATCTCCCGGATAAGGGTTTTGCGAAGCGCGAATGATAGCAAAGAGAGGCCGGATGATTACAGGAACGAGCGGCGATAGCGTTTCCGTTCCGGGTCGTGCTAGGATACGGACCACTTTGTGGCGGGGCTCAACTACGTGGCGTATAAAGGTATCGTGTCGATTGGACTTGGGGCCTTCCTATTGTTGATGGCGGTCGCCTGGGGCCTTAAGCAATCCGTAAAGCGTAGCGAGGCGCAGAGAGTCTCGATCCTTTCAACATCGACCCCCTTTGACGGCCGGCGGGCCTACGGCGACTTGGGTGCCATCCTAGAATTCGGTCCGCGCGTGTCGAACAGCCCCGCCAGCGCCAAGACACGCGCCTTTATCCGGGACCGGATGGCCGAGGCGGGCGTTTCCTTTCGCGAGGAGCCGTTTACCGCCAGGACGCCGCGAGGGGAAGTGCCCATGACGAACCTAGTGGCGGAAATCAAGGGAAACACCCCGGGGACGATCCTTCTCACGAACCACTATGACACCAAGTACATGCCGGACATTACCTTCCTTGGCGCCAATGACGGCGGCTCGACCACGGCGTGGATGATCGAGATGGCGCGGGCGATAGGACCCAAGCGCAATGGCCGCACGCTATGGCTGTGTTTTTTCGATGGCGAGGAGGCGCTGGAAGACTGGTCGGCGACGGACAGTCTCTACGGCAGCCGGGCTTTCGTCGACAAACTGAGGGCCGAGGGGAAATTGGACGACGTCCGCGCCGTGATCAATGTCGACATGATCGGGGATTGCTACCTTGGGATATTCAAGGACCCGGGCGCACCGGTGTGGCTCACCGACGCTGTGTGGTCGGTGGCGGATTCGGCGGGACACGCGAAGGCATTCCTCGATATATCCGAGCCCATCCAGGACGATCACATTCCATTTCGCAACGCGGGCATCCCGGCCATAAACCTGATCGATTTTCGATTTGGCGGGTCGAGGCTGGATCACGCGCGGAACTGGCACACACCAAACGATTCCATTGACCGCGTCTGCTGGGAAAGCCTCCAAGCGGTGGGCGATGTGCTCTATCAATCGCTTCATCGAATCGACTCGTCCCTCGACCGCGCCGCGGCCAACTGACATGCTTTCCGATTTCGACGACATTTCGTGGATTGACAGCATACCGCCCGAGGAAACGCGGGCCATCCTGGGGGCCTTGTTCCGGGTATTTCACCTGATCACCGTGCTGACCGACCTCGACGTATTGCTCGAGGAAATCATGGAGGTAGGCAAACAGGTGGCGGCCGCCGAAGCCTGCTCGCTGATGCTTTTCGATCCGGCCCACGGTGTGTTGTATTTCCATGTCGCCATCGGGGAGGAAGGCAACCAGCAAGCGCTGAAACACGAAGTGCGGCTCAAACTGAACCAGGGCATCGCCGGGTTGGCCGCGGGCACGCGGCGCAGCATCAACGTCCCGGATGCCTCGAAGGATCCGCGCGTTTTCAGGGAGGCGGACTTGGCCTCCGACTTCCAGACCCGATCTATTCTCGCGGTCCCCCTGGTCGATGCCGACGGCCTGGTGGGAGTCATCGAGGTGCTCAACAAGGTGGGCGGCGGCGCCTTTACCACGCTCGACCAGCGCGTGATGGAGGTGTTCGCATCGGTCGTGGCGACCGCCATCACGAATGCGCGGCTTATCGACAAGAACTTGCGCTCGGAGCGGCTCGCGGCCATCGGCGTGGTGGTCGCCAGCATGTCGCACTATACGAAGAACATCATCACCGGGATGAACGGAAGCGTCGAGTTAATCGACCAAGCCTTAATCCAGGAGAGGCCGGAGCTATTGAGGAAGGGCTGGTCGCTCCTGAAGCGCAGCGTCGAGCGCATTTCGAGCGTGGTCGAGGACATGCTGGCGTACTCGAAGCCCCGAAGGCCCATGGTGTCCGCCTGTAGCTTCGCGGACATTGTCAATGACGCGGCGCAAACATTCGAGGGGACGCTGCACCAGAAACAGGTTGACTTTTCGACCGACACGTCGAGCATCGACCGTCCCGTCCATGTCGACGCCCGCGCCATGTACCGTTGCATCTTGAATTTGCTCTCCAATGCCACGTTCGTCGTGAGCGAGAAGACGGGACGAATCCGATTGAGGTCTTGGATTAACTCCGTAGGCGATCTCGAGATCGAGTTCTCGGACAATGGCCCTGGAATCCCGGAAGACCTCCGGGACAAGATATTCGATCCGTTCTTTTCGACCAAGGGAAACCAAGGGACGGGCCTGGGCCTTGCGGTAACCCACAAGCTCATAAAGGAACACGGCGGTTCCATCCGGGCGGGCAACCTCAAGTCGGGCGGCGCATGTTTTCAAATCGTCATCCCGCAGCCCAAGGGCGCGTGACCGGACCGTTTGCCTCTCTCGCGGACCGGATATTCCCGCGCCTGCTTGGGCCCATTGCCTGGGTCGCCGATGCCAAGGAGTAAGGTTCACATGGCGAAACCACAAGCGCACAAGCAGCTGCGGCCCCGCGAAACCGGCTGGAGGTTTTGGCTGATCTGTTTTTCCCTACTCGTTGGACCTTGCGTTTACGGTTCGTGGGGCCTGTTCTATAATGATGTGACGCGGGTTGCGCCCGTTACCATGGGCGCCGTGGGCGCGATGTTCGGCGCCGGACTAGTCTCCGGCGGGGTCAATCGGGCGATCCGTGACAAATTAAGGCGGAGGAAAATGGCCGTTCGGAAACGGAAACTGGCCTCAGGGCACCCGGGAGCCTCCCGATGACAGACGTTTGGGATATCGCCCGGTATGTCGAAAGCCATCCCGAGAACAGAGAGCAACGCTGGCGATTGGCCAAGAAATTCTATCTGTCCTGGGAATATCGGCATGCGCTCGAGCACTTGAGCGTCCTTTCCAACGAGATGCCGGAAAGCATCAATGTACGCCGGTATCTCGCCGCGACGTACTATCGGTTGAATCGCCACGACGATGCCGTTCGGACGCTGGGCCTTGCCCTGGCGAAATGGCCGTCGGAATTGGGCCTGCATGTGCAGTTGGCCCATACGCTCCATGCGGCAGGGAAGCCCCTCGAGGCCGCCGACGCATGGGAGCGGGTGGCGAAGATTGATCCCTCGCACCCCTTCGCAAAACAGGCGGCTGCCACGTTACGCGAGCAGGTGTATGGAAAGGCCGAGCCTCCCCTTTCGACGGTTGCCGCGAATTTTATCACTCCCGCCCCCTCGAACGTTTCATGTCCGCATTGCGGCGCCGCAAACTATCCCGAATTCGACCGTTGTGGACGCTGCAACGCTCCCTTGGACTTCGCCGGTTCGGGGTCCGCGAATACCGGCGAGGCATTGACTGCGGCGAAGGCCTTTGGCGACGAGGGAAGCACCGGGCGCCGTTGGGGGGCACTATCGATCGATTTGACGATCGTCGGGATGTTATCGGCCGGGGTCTACCTTGCGGTACGGCAATTCATCTTGGACAATGCTTCCGGCGATACCCTGCCGGTATGGACGATGGACGCATTGTTGGCACGCGAACTCGCCCTCACCAAGGTGGTCGCCGCCGTTATTTTGCTCCCCACATGGCCGTCGGCCCTATACATGGTCATGGGGCTCTTCGGCATCAAGGTGCGGTCGGAACGCGCCGTGATACGGTCCGGCCTATTTCTCGCGGCAGCGGCCTTTGTGTTTTTCTGGCTGCCGGCTCACCTGATGTGGCTCGCCGTGGCGGTGCCGATGGCGCTCTCTGCGGTCCCGGTGTTGTTTCTGCTTGGCATTCCCTCGACACATGCTTTGTTGGTATGGCTTATCCAAGGGATCGTGGTGTCGATTGCGGCGCTCATTCCGCCCCTGGTTTTGAATGGCGCGGAGTTCGTGCTCGATTTACCCTCCATCATGCGGCAAGCCGCAATCACCGAGGAAACGCCCAAATTCGTTTACTCGGGACACGTGCCGTTCGCATTGAGAATATCCTGGGAGAATCCCGGGGGAGGAAATTGGGCCGCCGATACGGCTTCGACGGTGAGCGTCCATGTCGAAACCGGCCCTCATGCCGAACCTATCGACATCGGTTTGATGGATGGCGGTGCCACCCTTTTTTACCGCACGATGGAGAAAGGCCAGGACTCCCTCGATTTCCTTTGCCCGGCCGTCCCGCTGGGAAAGCCGCTAGACCTTCGCGTGCAGGGCGAGGCGACGACGATATCATTGGAACTTCAGGGACTATTCCCGTTCAGGTTCGCGGATGCATCGGGCATTTCGCCTTGATTTCCTATCGGCGCGAGCTTCTTCAACTTCGAGCGCACTTCCGTTTCCGCGGGCCACCGGTATAAACAGGCTTGGAAGTGCCGGCGCGCACTCGCCATCTCCCCGCGCCTCTCGGCCATCATTCCGGCGAGCAAGTGTACACGCCCGGTGTCACTACCGCCTAGGGCGATCGCCAGGGGCCGCTCCGCCTCCTCGAAACGCCCCGCGCCAATAAGGTACTCCGCAAACTCCTCCGCTGCCTGGACGTTGGGCCACGGATGCCGCAGCGCGCGGCGGTATGCGGGTGCCGGATCGCGGCCGGCATCCTCTTCGCGCCAAGCCGATTGCAGCCGCGCGCTGGGTATGAGGTGCGTCCACATCACGGCCCCCACCACGGCGCAAACCGCCGGAACGAACCATGCGGCGGCGATCGGGGGCCGCGCGGGCCCGTCCGCATGACGCGACAATCGGCCCACCAGCAACAGCGACACCAAGACGTGCGCCGGGCTCTCCATCGTCCCGTTGAAGAGGGAGAACACCATCGAAGCGGCCAGTGCCCCCCACTCCGCGACGTCCTTCCCGCGGCGCAGGCTTGCGAGTATCCACACCGCGCAGATCAATCCGGGCACGCCCAACTCGGCCAATAGTTCGATGGGATCGTTGTGCGCGTGCAACGTGTGCCTGTCGTTGTGCGTGTGGCCTTCGCCTCCAGGGGCTTGGAGCGCTTCGCCCAAGTAGCTCGGACTCCACAACGCATAGTTGCCCAGCCCGACCCCGAATAGCCCCCTGTCGCGTATCATGCGAAGCGACCCGTCCCAAATCCAGAGACGGACCCCGATTCCGGTATCGTTTCCGCCCACGGCGGCGACGGCCCTCGATAGGGTGGCTTCCGGGGCCGCGACGACGATCGCCCCGCTCGCCGCGGCAAGAAGAAGGACAATCGGGAGTAGGCGCCGCTTCGCCCGTGCGTCCGGCAACAATGCGATGGCGGTTCCCACCAACGCCGCCAGCCATGCGCTTCGGGAACCGGATATCCCGAGGGCCATGACAAGCGGGACAGGAACACACCATTCCCATTTCGGCGATTCGGAGCAGCGAAGCAGCCCAATGGCGACCGGCAATCCGATCGCCGCGAAACCGCCGAGCAAATCTTGGTTGCCGAATAGCGAGTACGCCCGTTGAGGATAATGGGCAAACGCCGGGAACAAGGACCCGGCGAGATCCGCATATTGCAGCAATGCCAATAGGGCCGCCGCGAGCGCGCAGCCGGCGACGGCCCCGCGAATGAGGCGGCCATTCGCCCCAGGACCCCCGGATAGTCCCAGAAGGCACGTCGCGCAGAGGATGACCGCGGACTGGCGCGCGCACTCGGACATGACGGCATACGGATCGCGGGCCTGCCCCCCCAACCCGTGAAAGACGAGGGTCCACGCAAGCATGATCCACAAAGGGGCAAATATAGTAATATATTTATATGTTACAAATGAATGCCTGATCGAATATCCCGCGAGGACCAACAATGAGACGCAGACTCCCGCGTCCTTGGCGTGAAGAAAGGAGGCCGTGCGGAACGACCACGGCAGGGTGCAAAGAAGCGCCAATGCGAGGATGAGCGCGGCCCGCGTTTTCGCTTCGCGGGTGTCGATTCCAGGACCCGGTTGGCCGCCCATGCGGGTATCCGCGGCCTCGGCGGGAATCAAGCCGGGGGTGGCGGGGAATCCGGCGCGGAATCTTGGATATAGGCGCAGGGAACTCGCCGTATTTTTTTCTTCGGGGGGGCGATTCGGTATTGTTCCGCCTCTTTTTCCCGCTCGACGGCCATCTTCTCGGAGGTGGACAGGGGGATATTCCCCTCCTGCTTGATCTCGATAATCAGGTTGCTCGCCTCGACGAAAAAGTCGCCCGGGGACTCGTAGCGCGCTTCATCGAGAAGCCCCGCCGCCTCGTAGTAGCGCTTCTCGGCGCGGTACTCGAGGGCTTGGATACGCAACAGACGCGACTTCGCCAACGGATCCTCGCTGTTCTTCCCGATCTCCATCCAGCGCAATGTTGCGTCCGCGCGGGAAAGCTCGACCTCGGCATCGAGCACGGCGATGTCGCTCTCCGCGGCGGCGGCCGATGCATCGAACCGGGCCGCGGCCTCCGCGTCTCCCTTGGCCCGCGCCTCGGCGGCCGAACCCCGGTATCGCTCTGCGGCCGCCCGCGCCGCGGCGATGCACTCCAATCCGTCGTCGGTGCGCGCCTCGGCAAGATAGGCCTCGTTGATTCGGATAAACCGGGGGCCAGCAAGGTTGTCGGGAAAGGCCTGGAGGTATTCCTTCCAGCCCGCAATCGCGTCCTCGTGCTGCCCGTTCTTCATCATCGAGAAGAAGAGCATGCGCGGCACGAATCGGTCGTGACGATGCTCCCTCGCGGCACTCAAGTACCGCACCGCGTTCTCATGGTCGTTCAGTTTATTCTCGAAAATCCCGTATCCGAGATCGAAATAAACGCGATAGTCCCTCGGGTTCTTGCGTATACCGTCCTTTAGGAATTCGACGCCCTGATACTGCCACTCTTCCTTAAGGCCCAATCGTTTCCCATATTTCGGAAAATACGTCTTGAGCGGTTCGGGCGTCTCGGCGACTTTCGCCGGGATGTTGTAGGCGAGGTGCCACGCGCCGAGCAAGTATGCGTCGACAAAACTGGGGTCAAAGGCCACCGTCGTCTTCATCAGCGGCACCATCCGGTGAAGTTGACCCCCGTGCCAGAACTTATCCACTTGGAACCAAAGGAAGCCGGCGGCGAGCTTTCGGAAGCCGAGGAACATGCTGGTGACGCCGACGCCGGTGACTTCGCGATTCTCGTCCGCGTACACGGTTGCCGTGCTCAGTTGCGTGCCGACGCTCTGGAGTTGATTCGCGTCGCGGTAATCCCGGAACTTGGCCTTGAGGCCCTCCATGGCCGGGTTAAGCGCGAGGACCCAAACGTCGTCGTCGAACTTATTGCGAACGGCCCGGGCGATTCGCGGAAGAATCCGGCCTGCATCGTCCGTATCTTCCTTGGCGTCGACTGGATAGTCCGGCAGCAGTCCCTCCGCCGTGTCGGCCACCTCGGCGAAGAACTCGTCGTCCTGTGACGGCGCGGTGCGCGCCGTGTCCTCGAATTCGAGCGACCCTTCCAGGCGAATCAAATTCCCGGCGTTGATGAGCCAACGGTAGAAGGCCTCATTTTCCTGGATGACGTCAATGCGGGCGCCCTGGACACCCCCGAGCGCCATCAGCCCGGCAAACGCCAGCGGCCACGCTATCGAACGGAATCGCTTCATGCCGCCTAGAGCTCCCGGCGCCGGAATAGGACATAGGCAAGGACATAGCCGGCGAGGGCGTATACCGAACCCGCTAGGAGGAGTTGCGGGATCATGGCGTCGGCGGGCGGATCATTGGGCGCCAAGTGCAGGATTTGGTCCTTCAGATCGAAATCGCGCAAATTCGGGAGCATCCGGTACAGGCCGTACGCCAACATGCCGATGTAGTAATCCACGGCATTCGTGCTCTCGCTCACGCGCGCGGACACGTCGTTCAGATATTCCGTCAAGTTCCCCGTGATGTAGATGAACAGGCCCCCGATCGTGGGGAGAACCGAGGAGGTCGAGGTGCATGAAATGGCGAAGGTGAACGCGGATACGATGAGGAATTGGAAATACGTCAAGAGCGCCGACCACAAGATCAAGGTGGGAATGACCGATTCCCGAATCCACAAGGCCGCGAAGAATAAGAGCGTCATCAAGAGCAAGTTGACCAGGACGATGAGCTGGACCCCGGCGAACTTCCCCAAGAGGTACTGGAAGCGGCTGACGGGTTTCGAGAGCACCGTGTAAATGACTTTGTTGTCCATCTCCTGCGGCACCACCGACGCCGAGATAAAAATGGTGATGAGGACGCCGAAAATCGTAATCGCGGAGACGCATATGTCCTTGATTAGCTTCGACTGCACGTCGGCCTCGACGGTGGATTCCCCGAGATCCACGGCGCGTTGGGGCGCCGCCATAAACGCGGTCATGAACGTCGATCCGAAGATGACCAGGATACTAAGGATAAGGAACCCGAGCAGGGTCTTCTTGCGGATGCCTTCTCGCCAGGTATACAGCGCGATGCTCCACGTGCTTCGGAAAAAATTCATGTAAACTTGGCCTTCTATGGGGTTTCGAACCTAGACAGCCGGCTGCCGCTATGCGGTGGCCGAGGCGAGTTCCTCGCGGCGTGCCGTGCCGACGATGCGGACGAACAGTTCCTCGAGGGTTTCGCGCCGGGGCGCGACGCTGCCAATTGCGAGCCCCGCCTGGCGGCACGCGTCCATGGCCTCGTAGAGGGACATCGTCTTCGGCACGCGCAAGAGGCCGCGGCCGTTCACCACGTCCTCCGCCGAAATCCCCGCCTGCTTCATTTTTTCGAGGGCTTCCGGGGTAAGGCCCGAGGCCTCGATCGTGGTATCGCGATCGGTCAATAGTTCGTCGATGGTCCCGCAGGTGCGCAATTGGCCCTGATAGAGAATGGCGACGCGATTGCTGATCAGTTCCACCTCGAGGAGCTCGTGGCTCGAAATCATCAGGGTCTTTCCGCCGTCGCGCAAGCTGGCGAGGATGTCGCGGATTTCCTTGCGCGCGAGCGGATCGAGACCGGTCGTGGGTTCGTCGAGAATCAGGACATCCGGATCGCTCAACAAGGCCTGTCCAAGGCCCACGCGCTGCCGCATTCCCTTCGAATAACCGCGGACCAACCGTTTGCGCGCATGACCCAGTCCTACGATGTCGATGACTTTGTCGATTCGCTTTTCTAGGTCCTTCCCGCCCAAGCCGTACAACTGCCCGTAGAAACGGAGCACTTCCTCGCCGCGAAGAAAATCCGGGTAGTACGCCCCTTCGGGGACATAGCCGATTTTCCGGCGCACGTCCGCCGAGGCGATATCCTCGCGGCCCATCACCCGTATCGTGCCGGAAGTCGGGAAGATCAATCCGAGGATCATCTTGATGGTCGTCGTCTTGCCGGATCCGTTCGGCCCCAAGTACCCGAATATTTCGCCGCGATGAATCGCCAAGTCGAGGGACTTGAGCGCATGAACATCTTGCCGGGCGAAATAACCGCCCTCATAGGTTTTTGTGAGTTGTTGCGTCTCGATGACTTCGGGCACGGTTATTCGACCTTGATAGTTTGGTTTAAGTGCGACCACCCCCAACGAGGGCATCGTGGGGGACACAAACCTCGATGGGTGCGAATCCATTCTCGGCGCCGCGCCGATTCCGGCTCGGCGGATCCTCGAATAAGCGCGGCGATGATAGCAAACGCCCGGGATACATTCAACGACGGGATGGATTAGACCGGACGAAATGCTTTCCGGCCTCCGCAAAATGCAACGACCGCATCCGTCATGCAGATGCGGTCGGCAAAGAAACGACGCCCGATCGCAAAGTTATAGCGAGTCGAATTTCGCCTGAAGATCTGTCTTCGTCTCACGGACGGCCTGTTTGCCTTGGAGAACGAGTATCTTCTCCTCGAAGTTCTCCGGGCGTTTCGCGGTGACTTCGGCCTGGACCTCCAAGCGTACGTTATCGGCCAGGGTCTCGCGGAACTCGAACTCCGGTTGCAACGAATTGCCGGAGACATTCTCGAATACCCCGGTGTGGAGCCCGTCGAGCGTCACGAAGTATACGCTCCAATTGCCGTTCATGAGGCATTCCGCCCACATCAACTCCTCGGTGCCGAGCACGTCGCGCACCGGAATGCGCGCAAAAAAGTATTCCCGTGACGCGGCGATATCCAACTCTTTTCGTATCAGTGCCGTGTATTCGCCGAGCAACTCGGGGTCGACCCATTTAGCCGCCGACGCCTTCTCGCGAAGGGCCTTGGCCGCGGCCAGGCGCGACTCCCGGCTGTACCGCGCCGGTGCCAGGGGAGCGCCCGCCTCGATTTGGATGACAATCAAGTCGATGTTGTGAATCAATGCGTCTTGGGTCGCGCCCCGGCGAATGTCCGCAGCCTCGAGGCCGCCGACCGCGACGGTGAGACGCTCGTTCTCGGCCAAGAGGCCTTCGTGACGCGCCTTGGTGATCGCCGTCCGACTCTCAAGTTCGTCGAACGCATCCTGGGCCTCGACATACTCCTGATTCTTTTGCTCGATGTCCTTGTCCACGAGGGATATCGTGTCCTCCAGCTTGGCGACTTGGGCGGCTAGTTCGTCCTTTTGCGTCTGGAGATTCGTCAGCTCGGCATTTAGTTCGTCTCGCTGCTTAATCAACGCGTCGATTTCCTCGGGCGAAATTTGGGCGCCTTTGGGGTTAGCGAGCAATATCGTCATTTGATCTTGCAACCGCTTTTGCTCCGATTCCGCCTTGTCCGCGCGCGCGCGGTCGGCATTCGGGAGGAAGGTCGTATACTTGTCCAAGTACGGTCGCCCGCCGTAGCCGGCGATGAGGAGGACGATCGCCACAATCGCGGTCACGAGCGGACTGACGCCGCGCCGAACCTTTCTCCCCCCCCCCATGCCCGGAACCGCCGTCACGCCGCCTTGGGAGGGCATTTCGGTGTCGCGGGAAAAATCGGGGATCGGGGTTCCAGCATCGAATCCGCCCGACGATCCGCCACCGGTGCTATTGCCGAAGGTCGATGCGCCGAAAGCGTCCTTGTCGAAGCCGAAGCCGGAGGAGGGCGTCGGGCTGGGCTCGAACATGGGCGTTTCCATCGCCTGGGTGGGCGCACCCGTACTCCGACCGACGGGAAAAGTGCCGCTGTCGCTTCCGAAGGCGCTGTCGAACATGGGTGTGTCGACATCGGAGTCAGGACCCGGCCCGATTTCCGGGGTCTCCGGCGAAAAATCGCTGTCCGCAGCCAGGTCTTGGAATGCGAACCCGGCATCCGGGGCATCGGGCGTATCCATCAATCCGCGTGATGGCGTGTCCATGTCGCTAAAGCCGCCCAAGGACGGCCTACCCGGAATTTCCGTCGGCGTGAGCAGGTTGGGGGTATCGAGGGGCGTATTGCCCATCGGGGAGAGACCGCCGCTGCGGCCGCCGGAATCGAAATCGCTCAAGGGCGGAAGATCGCTGTCGGATCCGCCGATATCCCCAGAGTCGAAATCGCTTAGCGGAGGCAGATTGCCAAGGCCACCGCTCCCCCCGGTGAGCGCTCCAAAATCGTCGCCCGCCTCGTCCGGGGTGTTGAGCTCGTCGTCTTTGCCGAATTCGTTTGCCATGAAATGGCGTCCTCCAGACCGGACAAAATGAATGGTGCCGGGTACAATTCCCGACTGTGTCGATTCTAGCATGGACCCTCGGGGCTGTCAAGAAATTCCCCCCAGTTTTCGCACGCTCCCCGCAAAGGTCTTGGCGATAAACTTAGTCGCCGCACCATCATTTTGGATGCAGGCCCTGCCGACGTAGTTCCTCCGGTGCGTCTATACCGGGAGCGACACGGGTTCGTTGCCTTGAATTCGCCGGCGCTTGCACTCGCTGGCGCTTGCATTCCATCCTCGAATGCCCATAAAGTCACGGTACCAGAACGGGAGGCGTCCGGCCGCAACCTTATCCGCCGCGACTTTCTCTCGCTCGAAACGCGGGTAACCACGGGGAAGTCTCATGAAACTTGCGACAACGATCATACGCGTGTGGCTAATCGGCATGGCCGCCGCCGCACCCGGTGCCGTGGCCCAGAATTCGCTTTCGGCGGAGATAGACCGCCGTGCTGCCGAGCTGGAATCGAAGGTGATCGAGTGGCGGCGGGAAATACACCAGAACCCCGAACTCGGCAATCGCGAGTTCAAGACCGCGAAGATGATTGCGAAACACTTGAAGCGGCTCAAGATGGACGTGACGACGGAGGTGGCGCACACCGGCGTGGTGGGCGTACTCGAGGGGGGCAAGCCCGGCCCGGTGGTGCTGCTTCGCGCCGACATGGACGCGCTACCCGTCGTTGAACAAACGGGCTCGCCGTTTGCCTCGACGGTCCGCACAACCTACAACGACCAGGATGTCGGCGTCATGCACGCCTGCGGCCACGACACCCACGTCGCCATCATGATGGGCGTCGCCGAGATGTTCGCGGCGATGCGCGACGACTTGCCCGGGACGATTAAGTTCGTCTTCCAGCCCGCCGAGGAAGGCGCCCCGGAAGGCGAGGAAGGCGGCGCCGACATGATGATCGCCGAGGGCGTCATGGAGAATCCCGCCCCGGAGGTCGCCTTCGGCCTGCACTCGTCTCAGGGCTGGGCCGTGGGCCAGGCCGGTTACCGCGCCTTGGGCGCAATGGCCAGTAGCGACGGGCTCCGCATCCGGGTCGTCGGCAGGCAAACGCACGGCGCGCAACCCTGGGCGGGCATCGACCCCGTCGTCACGGCCTCGCAAATTGTCGTCGCGCTGCAAGGTATCGTCAGCCGGCAAATTGACACGACGCTCGCCCCCGCCATTGTCACGGTGGCCACGATTCATGGCGGCGTCCGCGGCAACATCATCCCCGACGACGTCGTGATGACCGGGACCATTCGCGCCTTCGACACGGCCATGCGCGACGACATCCACGCGCGGGTCAAACGTATCGCCGAGAACATCGCGGCGGCGAACGGGGCCACGGCCGAGGTCACCATCCGCAATGGCACCCCCGTCGTCTTCAACGACCCGAAGCTAAGTGAACTCATGCGCCCGACCTTCGAGCGCGTGCTCGGCAAGGACAACGTCCAGCAATCGCCCATGGTCACCGGCGCCGAGGATTTTGCCTTCTACGCGGAAAAGGTGCCCAGCCTGTTCTACTTCATCGGGGTCCGCGCGAAGGAGGTGCCGCGCGAGAAAGCCATCCCGAACCATTCGCCCTTCTTCAACGCCGACGAGGCGGCCTTCGTCCACGGCATGCGCACCATGGCAAACCTCGCCGTGGACTACATGGAGATGAAGCAGGCGAAATAGGATGCCGGACGGGCGAGGCCGCGCACAGGGAGTGTACTCGACGCCCCCCGCCAGGTCGAAAGAAGCCATGCACCCTCGGCGCGCCTGAAAAATGCGACCACGAATGAACACCAATGGACACGAATATTGGGTGCCAATACGATTCGTGTCCATTGGCCTGAATTCGGCAGTTGGAGGTTTATCCCGCGCATAACTTGCCCTTGCCAATCATATCGTGAGAATACGGGCGACTACCGCGAGGGTAAGGGACAGACACCGCGTTTCGCCCGAACCGCCGGGCGAAAGTCGGAGTCAGTCCCCGCAACTGCCAAATTTAGGCTTGGTGTTTATTCGTGGTTCAACGATCCCTTGTTGAACTGCGGCGGAAAGCCACCGCGCTCCCGACAGATCGTGTCCGATTGGGAGTGCAAAGGCTTGCCTACGCCCTGGCGCGAGCGGTTTGCCTGTCCTTCGTAACTTCAGCGAAGGGGGGGCCATGGGCGGTTGCCTTTCCCCGGCATTGTGAAAAACTCGTGAGTACCGCATTCTGCTTCCGCTAGGAGTTTCATTTTATCATGCGGCGAGGCCCCGGGCCCTTGCGTTTTTCAGGTCAAGTCTTTCTTGGATGAATTTCGCGAGTGTGGGTTGCGGAGAGGAATCGGCGAGAAAATAGGGGAGGGTTTTACGCAGGGCGCTGGCGGAACTCGGGGACATGCGCCCCGGCTCACTCTCCGTCCAAACCCGGAAATGGGGCGGGCAGTACCACCAGCTCAGCTACACCCACCTCGGCAAAGGACGCACCGAGTACATTTCCCAGGAACACGTCAAGGACATCAAACGGCAGATAGCCAACTACCGCAAGTTCCGGGACCTCGCCCACGAATGGGCGAATCTCGCCATCGAGTCCTGTAAGCTCAGGGCATCGCAAGACGATGAGACGTAGACTGAGAACTCGGTACTCTCAAATCAGAACGACCCCAAAAAATAAATAGCCGCCCCGGGTTTCGTCCCGAGGGACAGGCGCACGAACTGCGATCCGCAGGATATCGGCCCGTGTCGCAGGAGATACCGATACACCGTATCATTCCACGGGGAGGGCGTTTTCAGATACCCGTCCCTCACGCCTTCGCGCGTATTCCCTTGATCGTCTCGTTGCACAGCTCGCCACCGTGGGTGATGACGCAGCCCTTGAGGATGTCGTCCTCGATGTTTAGCTTGAAGGCCTTGGTGTCCTTGTCCCAATAGTGTTCGACCAGGCTACCGAGGTTTACCGAGTACATCTGGCTCGCGTTCGCACAGACCCGCCCCGGGAGATTTCCCAGGCCCACAAGGCGCACGCCGTTGACCACGACCTCCTGGTCCAGGACGGTCCCCTCGACGTTGCCGCCGGACTCCGCCGCGAGATCGACGATCACGCTTCCGGTTTTCATCGAAGCGACCATTTCCTTGGTCACGATGACGGGGGCCTTGCGGCCGAACAACTGTGCGGTCGTGATGACCAAGTCCGCCTGTGCGCAGACCTTGGCCATCGCCTCGCGCTGCTTCGCTTGTTGTTCGGGCGTGAGTTCCTTGGCGTAGCCGTCCTTCGTCTGTCCGGTCTCGCCCAGGTCGACCTTCACGAACTTCGCGCCGAGGGACAGCACCTGTTCCTCGACGACCGGGCGCGTGTCGAAAGCCTCGACCCGTGCGCCGAGCCGCCGTGCCGTCGCGATCGCCTGCAAGCCCGCCACCCCAACGCCGATAATGAACACCCGCGATGGCGCAATCGTACCCGCCGGGGTCATCATCATCGGGAACACTTTGTTCAGGCGGTCCGCGCCGATGATCACGGCGACATAGCCCGCGAGGTTCGCCTGGGAACTCAGCGCGTCCATCTTTTGCGCCAGCGTCGTGCGGGGAATCATTTCCATGCTGATCCCGGTGACGCCCGCCGAGACCATCGCGTCCACCAAGGCATGTTCGTTGAAGGGATCGAGGAAACTCACGTGAACGGCGTCGCGCTTGAGCAGCGCAATCTCGTCAATGGGGGGCTTGCGCAGGCGCAGGACCATGTCCGCCTTGCCGAGAAGCCCCGCGCGGTCGGGCGTAACGGTGGCCCCGGCGGCGGCGTAGGCCGCGTCCGCATGGCCCGAGGCCAGGCCGAGCCCATCCTCGACGGCGATTTCCGCGCCCCGCTTCACCAGCTTGGCAACGGTGTCGGGGACGAGCGGCGTACGGTTCTCGCCGGGGTGCAATTCTTTGGGCGCAAATATAAGCATGGAAGGATCCGGTGGATAGCAGACGGAGAACGTAGTTTAGTTAACGTACGAACCGATGTCAACGTATTGGTTGTGCGTGTGTTAGCATCACGGGACGAATGGGAATGTCCACTGGAGGAAGAATGTACGGAACAAATGGATTCGGCCGACGCATTGCGTGTGCGGCCTTGGCGGCGGTCTTCGGGATGATCGCGGCTGCGCAGGAAGCCACGCCTCCCCCGCCGGCGAAAAGTCCACGCATCGAGGCCTTGCACGCCAAGGTCGAGGCACGCGATGCCACCGCCGTCGATGCGTTTTGGAAAACCGCCGAATCCGAACATACCCCGATCATCGAAGCAATCGAGGGTGTCAACGATTATGTGTTGGCGACGTTTCTTTGGAAGGGCGACGCGCAGACGCGGGCGGTACACTTGGCGGGAGCGCTGTTCACCGAGCCCCGGGAAACTCGCGGGCTCGAGCGAATCGGAGAGACCAATGTCTGGTACAAGACGGAACGCATGAGGAAGGACCTGCGCGGTTCATATCAATTCATGATCAACGACACCGCCGATTTGCCGAAGACGGACGCGGAGGCGATGGAACGCGGCAAGAAGGCCGTGGCCGATCCCTTGAACCCGAAGAAGGGCCCGGGCGACGGATCGCTGGTCGAGCTTGCCGGCGCGCCTCCGCAACCGTGGATCGAGAACAATCGCGACGTGCCCCGGGGCGAGATGCGCCCGCACAAGGTTGCCAGCAAGGTTCTCGGGAACGAACGGGCCGTGACCGTGTATACGCCCGCCGGCTACTCGAGGGAGAGGGGGCCGTACGGAATGATGGTGTTGTTCGACCTCGACTCATACACGACGGTGGTTCCGGCGGCGCGGATAATGAACAACTTGATCGACGCGGGCGAGATTCCCCCGATGGTCCTCGTGATGCTCGGCAATGTCGACCGCGAAAAGGAACTGCCGTGTTATCCGCCGTTTGCGGAGTTTCTCGCGACGGAACTGATTCCGTGGGCGCGCGCGAACTACGCGATTTCGGACAATCCCGCGAAGCATGTGATGGCGGGCTCGAGCTACGGCGGGCTTGCGTCGTCGTACTTCGCGTTCATGCATCCGGAACTGATCGGCAACGTGCTTTCGCAGTCGGGATCGTATTGGTGGTCACCGGACTGGGATTGGTTTCGTCCCATTGATTCGGTCGAGGGCGAATGGCTGACGAAGGAATTCGCACGCGCGGAGACCAAGCCGATCCGGTTCTACATGGACGTGGGCCTGCGCGAGGGAGGGGTCCCCTCGATGGCCGTCGTAAACCGGCACCTGCGGACGGTGCTCGAGGCCAAGGGATACACCGTCGTGAAGTATGCCGAGTTTAACGGCGGTCACGAATATATCAATTGGCGCGGGACCCTCGCGGAGGGGCTGATCGCGCTCGTCGGGACGAAGATCCGGTGACGAGACGGTCCATGAAAGCGGCGCTTGTACTGGCCGCGTGGGGCCTGACGGGAATCCAGGCCTCCGCGCAGGAGGAGCCGCCCGACGATTTCGCCGACCGGCCCGCGGTCGAACGCAGCAACGCGGACTTATTGCTCGAGGTGCTGTCGGAACTCGCGACTCTTCGCGAGGAAGTGCGCCGGCTCCATGAATCGATGGACACCTTCCAAGCAAACGCCATTCGCCAATTGCAGGAAGAAAACCGGAGTTTGCGGCGGGCGGTACCGGGGCGCGCCGAGGAAGCCGCCCCGGATTATTCGGGGCTCGTTCCCGGCGCGGACGAACCCCGGCAACACGAAGAGCCGGGCAAATTCGAGTACACGGTCGTCAAGGAATGGGGCCGCAGCCCGGAGGATGCGGCGGCCTTTGGCAACGGCGCGGTCTCGCTCAAGGGAATGCTTGTGGCGGTGCCGGAGTGGAGTTCGGACGAACAGATTATCGATCTGGGGCGGACATTTCGCCGACAGTTCGACCCCTATGACAACATCAACATCGAGATATACAAGAACGTGGAGTCCGCGCTGATGTATGCCGAGCGCGGCACGACCAACCCGGACGACCGCGTGATGAGCATCTCCCGGTTCAAGCAGGAAGGCCGGGATGTCATCCTGCTCATTCGCGGGAACGACATCCACGATATCCCGGTCGAAGGCGCGGATGCCCCACCCGATCCCGGCGCGGCGGAACCGGAAGGTCCCGCCGGCGAAACGCCGGCATCCCCGGCGTCCCCGGCCGAGGTGCCCGAGACCGAGTCTCCGGAACCGCAAGCTCCCGCGCCCGAGGAAGCGCCGCCGGGCCCCGGAATTTGAAGCGTTGCTCCCGATTGCATCGCCCAAGGGCCTCGGCTATTATCCCGGCACGCCGTAGGGGCGGTCTTCGGAACGGACGGGAGTACCCATGGACATCAAGCAATTATTCGAGTTGGTGGTCAAGCAAAATGCGTCGGACTTGCTCATCGGTGCGGGGGCACCTCCGATCCTCCGGTTGAACGGGGAATTGCTCCGGGTGAAGGGCACCTCGCTGACGGAGGACGACTCGAAGAAACTCATTTACAGCATCCTGACCCCGGAGCAGATAAAGAAATTCGAGCAGGACAAGGAATTGGATTTCTCGCTCGCGTCGGGACGTAAGCACCGGTTTCGCGTCAATGTCTACCTGCAAAAGCAGGCCGTGACAGCGGCGCTGCGGCCAATCCCCGAGACGATCCCGACCTGGGAAGACTTGGGCCTCCCCGAATACATCAAGACCGTCGCGATGGCCAAGCAGGGGCTGGTCCTGGTCACCGGGCCCACGGGCCACGGCAAGACCTCGACGCTGGCTGCGATAATCGACCTAATCAATACCGAGCGGTCGTGCCACGTCATCACGATCGAGGACCCGATCGAGTTCGTCCACCTGCACAAGCGCAGCATCGTGGACCAGCGCGAGGTCGGCGAGGACACTCACGGATTCGTCGACGCCCTGCGGTATGTCCTGCGACAGAACCCCGACGTGATCCTCGTCGGCGAAATGCGCGACCTCGAAACCATTCAGGCCGCGCTGAGCGCGGCCGAGACGGGCCACTTGGTGCTCGCGACGCTCCATACAAACGACGCGATACAGTCGGTCGACCGGATCATCGACGTGTTTCCCGCCGCGCAACAACAACAAATTCGCTTCCAGTTGTCCATGGTGCTCCTGGCCATCCTGTCGCAACGGCTCTTGCCGCGCGGGGACGGCGAGGGGCGCGTGTTGGCGCTCGAGTTACTCAAGAACACCACGGCCGTGTCCAATCTCATTCGCGAGGGAAAGACGCACCAAGTCTACAGCGTGATGGAAACCGCCAAGAAGGACGACATGATCACGATGGACAAATCGGTGAAGAACCACTATCTCGACGGGACCATCTCGTACGACGAGGCGGTCGTGAACATGAGGAACCCGAAGGAACTTAAATAAGGCCGCGCCTATGTGGCATGGGCATCTTGCCCATGTGTACGGTCTAACCGCCCGCCCCCGCGCATAGGCTTACCCAAGGCCGCAAGACAGCGCCCACGGGCGGGACGCCCGTGCCACCTGGTCAATCGATACAGCTTTGGACGGCAGGTCGTCTCATTAGACGGCGCGAAACCGCCGCACGGCGAGTAGCCCGGCGGTGGCCAGCAAGACAAATGCAACGTCGCCCGGGGATCCGGTCTCGCCGGACGCGCCCGCCGCTGGGGCGCAGCCTTCGCCCTCTCCCTCGCCCTCGCCCTCGCCCTCGCCCCCGCCCCCGATAAACCCAACCCAAATGGAAGCCTTGGTTGATCGTTCCTCGCCGTCGCTGTCCCCCAGGCGATTGGACTCGAAACACCCGCCGCCGTTTAGAAAATCTTGGGCCCCGCTCACGAGAATTCCCTCGACCACGAGGGAAACGGCGTCGAATACGGGCGACCCTGAATTCCCGCGGTACGTGTCGAGGTTGGCCACAAACGTGGCGTCCGTCGGGATATTCTCCTGGACCGCAGTATTGCCTCCAAAGGCGATTTTCGTGGGCAAGCCCATGGGGTGCCCGATGACGCCGATGAGCGTACCCACTTCGACAGCACCGGCCTGACGCACGTCCAATGGCACGGCGCCCGGCGCGGTCACGGGACGATCGACGCGGATCA
>CANKTP010000049.1 GCA_947486375.1 Candidatus Hydrogenedentota bacterium
CGGATATTGCCTGTCGCGCGAACCCGCCGCCATCTCGCTCAAGGAGATCACGGCCCTTTTCGAGCGCGAGGACGACACCTACATGTGTCCCTACGGCAAGGACTACTGCGGCAACGGGCCACGCTGTCCCTTGCACGACCAAATCTCGGCCCTCAACGCACGGATGGACAAGTTTCTGGCGGAGACGACTCTCGAACGCTTCGCGAAGCGCTTCAAGGGGAGTGCGGGCGATAGACGCACAAGCAAGTGAACGGCGGCCTAATCGCGTTTCATTCGAACGCGCCCGTCGCCATATGCTATGCTTTTCGCATGACCACCGCCTTGAATCTTGGGGCCTTGTACCATCTGGTCAGCGATGAGTTGGAACAGGTTCGGGCCGATGTGCGGCGCCACTGGACCGAAGCCTTCCAGTTGGTCTATGGCCCCTCCGCGACCCCGCCCCGTCTCGGGGGGAAGATGTTGCGTCCCGCGCTGTGCCTGCTTTCGGCGGGCGCGTCCGGCGCGGCGGAGGCGCGGCGGTTCGTGGACATGGCGACGGCGATGGAATTGCTCCATCTCGCCGCGCTCGCGCACGATGACGTCGTGGACAACGCGAACCTGCGGCGGGGTCACTCCTCGCTGAACGCGCTCTGGGACAACCATACCGCCGTGCTCGGGGGCGATTATCTCGTCGCGCGCGCCTTGTCTGTCCTCACGGTGTACGATTCCTGCCCGGTGATCTCCAGCGCGCTTGAGAGCATCCACCAGATGGCGGAGGGCGAACTGATTAACTTCGGCCGGCGCGACCGTCTGGGCGAGGAGGACTCGATTCGCCTTGCCGAAAAGAAGACGGCCAGCCTCTTCGCGGTGACCTGTGCCACGCCCGCGCTGCTCGCCGATGCGACCCACCGCACTGCGCTCCACGAATACGGCATGGGCATAGGCACGGCGTTTCAACTGGTGGACGACATCCTCGATCTCGAGCAGACCGCCGACACGCTGGGCAAGCCGTCGTGCGGCGACATTGTCGAGGGCAAATCGACGTTGCCGATCATCTACATGCGCGAGGCGATGAGCGCGCCGGACGCGGCGCGGCTCGATGGAATGGCCGGCGAAAACCTCACCCTCGACGATCGCGAATGGGTGGCCTCGATGGTTAAGTCCACAGGCGCCCAGGAACGCACCGAAAACCTTGCGCGGAAATACGTGGCGCAAGCGCGGGCCGCGCTCGAATCGCTCCCCGCAGGGCCCCATGTCGACGCGATGCACGGCATCGCCGAGTTTGTCCTGCTGCGCGATTCGTAGTGTTGCAGGTCAATAGTTTGCCATATTAATATTTGAGCCCAACATCCCCCTTGATCCCCCTTCAAAGGGGGACTTTTCTTGCTTCGCCGCATAGGTCCTGTCGGCTTAGCCCTTGAATATCACCGAGGCGTCGACCGGGTCCCGAGTTGTCCGCGTTTCGTTCACCGCATCCGACGGGTCTTCGTATCCGAAGGAGATGCCGAAGAGAATGCGGAAGTCGTCATCCGCGACCCCGAACTCCTCGCGCACGATGTCCGGGTAATACCGCATGCTCCCCTGGGCGCAACTCGAGAGGCCGTGCGCCGTCATCGCGAGCATCAGGGTCTGGGCGTACATGCCGACATCCACGGCCACAGTCACGCCGAAACTCTTGTGCATGCAAATGAACGCCACGTGCGGCGCGTCGAACAGCTCGAAATTGCGGAGCGTCGCCTTCGCCCGGCCCGCCGAGTCGTCCCGCGCGATGCCCATCTTCGAGTACATCGCCACGGCGCACTCGACCTGCCGCCGCCGAAAGTCGGCCTCGAACTTCGGGGGATAGTCATAATCGGGCCGCGTCGCTTGTCCGCCCATCACCGACTCCAAAAGCCGCGCGCGAATCCGGTCGCGCACCTCCCCCGAGGCCACCAGCACCCGCCACGGCTGGATGTTGCAGTTCGACGGCGCCCACTGGGCCACGTCGAACACCTGCCGCAACACCTCCGGCGGGACCGATTTGTCCAGAAATGCCCGAACCGACCGACGGGATTTGACGGCTTCTTCCAACGACATCGATTCGGCGGCAACTACGTGATCCATGGGACTTTGCTCCTCCAGAGGTCCGCATCATAACCCGATGGCGGCGGCAGGACAAACGAGGAAAAATGAATAATCGCGATAGGCGCGCGTCTAAATGGGCAAGGATACAGAGGATCGCCCATGGGAATGTCGGTAAACGTCGCCTTCATGTATGATCTGTCGTCTGTGGACGATGAACCCCGGAGCAGCCTTGCCGTTTTGCGGGAGGCGGACGATGCCAAGTTGGTCACCTTGGGCCGCCAAGGCGACTTTGGTGCATTTGAAGAACTCGTAAAGCGTTATCGTAACGATGTTTACGCGTTGGCGTATCATTACGTCCGCGACCGCGAGGATGCTTGGGACCTCTCGCAGGAGGTCTTCATCAAGGCCCATCGCGGGCTCGGGCAGTTCCGGGGCGATGCCTCCTTCAAGACGTGGTTGCTGCGAATTACCGCCAATCGCTGCAAGGACCATTTTAAGAAACGGGTCTTGAAAACCGTGGCATTTGACGAGGCCCTCGGCGCGGACGATTCCCAGCCGGGGACCATGCTCGACCCGAGCGAGGCGATGGCGGCGGGGGAGCTGGGCGAGGCGATTCGGACCGCGTTGGCGTCGTTGCCGGAGAAACACCGGATGGCGTTTGTCCTTCGTGAATTCGAGGGACACTCGTACGAAACTATGGCCAAGGTTATGGGATGTACGATGGGAACGGTCATGAGCCGTTTGCATCATGCCCGGAAAAAGTTACAAAAGGCCCTGATCGCGATGGGCGTAGTGGAGGATAGATAGTATGGACGCCTGCCGCCAATTTGCCGAGGTGGAGCGCTGGATCGACGGCGAAGCCGCCGAGGCCGCCGGCATCGAGCGCCACGTCGCCGGGTGCGCTGCCTGCGCCAAGCATGCCGCCTTCCTCCGACAGACCCGCACTGCGGTCGCCGCCGTCGCCACGCGCCACCACATTTCCGACGCCCAGTTTCCGGCCTTCATGGAAGGGCTTCGGGTCGAAATCGAACGTCCCCAGCGTAGCTGGCGCGGCCTGTGGGCCCTGGGTTCCCTCGTGTCCGCCGCGTTGGTTGCGGCCATCGCGTTGTACAGCCTCGTGAAACCCGCGCCGGTCCCGGTCGAGGCCAAGACCGAAGTCGAACTCTTCTCGACCCAGATCGAGGGTGCCACCACGAAGGTCGATTACTCCGACGACGGCGTCGCCACCATCTGGATCAACGTCCCGGAAGGAGACATGTGGTGAGCCTGATGGGCCTCACGGTACTCATCGCTGCCCTCACGGCGGATCCGAACCAAGCGTCGGCGCCGGTCACCCTGTCCTATACCGCTGTCCAAGCCACCAACGAAGGCCACGGCGAACGCCGTTTCGAGCGCGGATTGGAGAAGGTCCAGAAGGCCCTCGAGGGCTTGGACTTCGACACCTTCACCCGCGTTGCGTCCGGCTCCGAGTCCGTCGATATCGGCGACGAAGCCCGCTTCCCGATCGACGATCACTACGCCCTCACGATGTCGCCCATCTCGAAGTCCGAAGACGGCCGCGTCCGTGTCCGTTCCCGCATCACCGTCACCCGCGACGGCAAATCCCGCGATGCCCTCGACACGACCCAGGCCATGGTCCCAGGAAAACTCATGAACCTCGGCGGCCTGCCCATGGGCAAGGGCGAACTCGTGGTTGTGTTGAGCGTCGGAAAGTAAGGTCTCGACCGCCGGACCCACGGCGAAGCGGTGCCCCTATTACTTTTTCGGCATGAGGCTGCGTTCGCCACGGGTTGGCTCCCCGGCGAGGCGACTCACATCGAGTTGCTCGCGGCCCATGCGACGCAGTATCGTAGACCGGCGCTTGACCCTTGGGAGGCGATACGCAGTCATTTGCCTTTGCGGTCGCCAAGCGCCCCATTCCACTGACGGCATATCCAACTTTTGGAGCACACCATGAACCGCCCACTTTGTTTCCTAGCCGCCGCTTGTCTTGGCCTGGTCTCCCTGACCTCACCCGTCCGGGCCGCCGATACCAAGATTGTCCTCATGGCCGGTACCCCGAGCCACGCGCCGCGCGAACACGAGTTCAATGCCGGCGTGCTACTCCTTGAAAAATGCCTCGACAAAATTCCCGGCATCGACGCGACGGCCCATCTCAACGGCTGGCCCAAGGACCCGAAGGCCTTCGACGGCGCGGCGGCGGTCCTGTTGTTCATGGACGGCGGCAGCGGGCACCCCCTCATCCGCGACAACCACCTCGAGGTCATGGCCGATCTCATGGCGAAGGGCGTCGGATTGGCCTGCGTGCATTATGCCGTCGAGATCCCAGCGACCAAGGGTGGTCCCGAACTCCTGGAGTGGATCGGCGGGTATTACGAGACCGGCTACTCGATCAATCCCCACTGGGACGCGAAGTTGAAACTCGCCGCGGACCATCCGATCACGAACGGCGTGGAGCCATTCACGATCAGGGACGAGTGGTACTACGACATGCGTTTCCCCGAGTCCCCCGGCAACCGCGTGGACATTCTTCGCGCGACCCCGCCCGACGAGACCCGCACCACCGACGACACCAAGGCCCACCCGGGGCGCGAAGAGATTCTGTCATGGGCCATCGAGCGCCCCGACGGCGGACGCGGCTTCGGCTTCACCGGCGCCCACTTCCACGACAACTGGGCCAACGAAGACTTCCGCCGCCTGGTGCTCAACGCCCTCCTCTGGGTGGCGAAGGTCGAAGTCCCCAAAGGCGGCGTCGAGTCCACCGTCGCTCCCGAGGAACTGGAGCTTAACCTCGACAAGAAGGGGAAGAAGTAGGGCTGGCCAGACGGGCCGTGGACTTCGCCTCATGTGCGAGCGGATGGAATGTCCGCCGCTATGGGGCACGGTAACCTGAGTAACAACGGGGTGTCGACTTTCGGTGCGAGGCGTGCGCGAAGGCGGGTCCAGGCGCGCCATGAGGCGGAGAGGTCGAGGCCGCCGAATCGGGCGGCGTTGAGCAGGCCCTCGGCCATGGTCAGGCTCGAGCCGGCGAAGCCGGTGCCGCCGGGTTGCATGACTACGCGGTCGGGGCCGACTTCGATTTCCATGGTGCCGACGCGGTAACGACCGGGCTGGGCACCGGCGGCGCTGACGGCGTCGGTGGTGAAGACGAGGCGTTCGGGGCCGAGCTGCGCGGCGAAGTTGGCGAGGACGAAGGGCGGCAGGTGAATGCCGTCGGGGATGAGCGAGGCCCACAGCCCGGGGACGTGGAGCACGCGCTGGATGATGTTGTCGTGGCGGTGCATCTGGAGCGGGCAGCCATTCCCGAGGTGGGTGAACATCCACGCGCCGGCGTCCACTGCCTCGCGAAGGGTATCGAGAGGGGCGTCGGTGTGACCCAACGAGACGGCGACGCCGGAGGCCGAGGCGCGGCGGATGAAGGCGATCGCGCCGGGAAGCTCCGGCGCGAGGGTGATGAGGCGGATGCGATTGCCGCTGGCGCGTTGCCAGCGCCCGAACATTGCCCAATCGGGCGGTCGCATGGCTTCGGGCGCGTGCGCGCCGTGGTATCCGGGCGCGGAGGAGAGGAAGGGGCCCTCGACGTGGATGCCGGGGACCATCGCCGAGAGCAGGGGGCTGGCTCCGACGCAGCGGCCGAGGTTGGCGAGCTTGGTTTCGAGCGCATCGGGGTTGTCGGTGATCAGGGTCGGGAAAAAGTGGGCGCACCCGGCTTTCCGAATGGCGTTGGCGGCGTGCTCGAACGTGTCGCGCGTTAATGCGGGGTCTTGGAAATCGACGCCGGCGAATCCGTTTACTTGCGGATCGAAGAGGGCGGGCCCGACGAGATATTCCGGGGCGCTGCCGTCGTCGATACTCCACAGCGATTGGATGTCGGGAGAAATTCGCGCCCTGGAAAAGGCGTCACGATAGATAGGCTCGGCCATTCGACTAAGTGTTCTGGACGGTCAATCCGCCGTCCACCGGCACGGCGACGCCGTTGAGAAAGGAGGCGGCGGGCAGGACGAGGCTCAGGGTCATGTGGGCGACTTCCTCGGGATCGCCGTAGCGGCGCAGGGGCACCCGTCGGCGGGCGAATTTTGTCTTGTGTTCCTCGGGGATATTCGCCGTCATGCCGGTGCGAATGGGGCCGGGGCAGATGCAATTCACGGTGACGCCCTTGGACCCGAGCTCGACGGCGAGGCCGCGGGTCAGGCCGACGACGCCGTGCTTCGCCGCCGTATACGCGCTGGCCTGGGCGGTGGCGCCGAGTCCCTCGGTCGAGGCGATATTGACGATGCGGCCCTGACCCTCGCGGACGAGATGGGGAAGGCACGCGCGAATCAGGTGTACCTGCGCGGTCAGATTGATCGACAAGGAGCGGTGCCACATCGCCTCGTAGTCCGGGCCGTCTATGGTCGAGGGGGTGCTGACCCCGGCGTTGTTGATGAGGATGTCAATTGGGCCGAGTTCGCGGACGATCTCGGCCACTGTCTTCTCGATCGCGGCCTTGTCCGAGACGTCCAAGACCCATGCCTTGGCCGTGCCGCCCGCCGCGACGATGTCGGCGGCGGTCTGGCGCACGCCGTCCGCATCGCGGTCGCAAACGGCCACGCGCGCCCCTTCGTCGGCGAAGAGGTAGGCGGTGGCGCGGCCCATGCCCGACGCGGCGCCGGTGACAATGGCGACCTTTCCGGCGATGGAACGGCTCAATTTGGACAGACGGGGCATGGGCAGATTCCTTTGTTGATGCGAGTGCCGATTTTGGTGGCGGCAGTCTACGGGGGAAGGGGTCGCGGTGCAAGCGGCGGGAAACGGGTGGGGCGTGTGTCTGTAACGTGGAAATGGACGCAATGGACACGATGGACGGGATGGACTATCGCGGCTGGGGGTCGCTGTTCCTGTTGTCCGGGGTATTGTGGAGATGCGAATTCCATGTTATTATTTGATCCGGGTCAATTCGCGCAGGGAGGTGGGTAATGCCGGTAGCGGACGGAGCGCCCCTCGTGGGGAAGGCGATAGCGAACTACAAAATCCTGTCCGAGCTCGGCCGGGGCGGGATGGGCGTCGTCTACAAGGCAATGGACGTGACGCTGCAGCGGCCCGTGGCCATCAAGGTCCTCCCGGACAAGTTCGCGCAGGAAGAAACCCTCGTCAAGCGGTTCCTGCGCGAGGCGCGCTCGGCGGCGGTGTTGAACCATCCGAATGTCGTCACGGTCTACGGCGTCGGGCGCCACGAGAACCAGTATTACATCGCGCTCGAGTTCGTGGACGGGATGCCGCTGGACGCCGTGATCGCGAAGGAGAAGCGCATCCCGCCGCGCCGCGCGGTCGAGATGCTGCGGCAGGCGGCCGACGCGCTCGCGATCGCGCATGCGCACCAGATCATTCATCGCGACATCAAGCCGCAGAACATCATGATCGACAAGACGGGGCGGGTGCGCGTGATGGATTTCGGCCTTGCGCTTGCGTTGACGGACGAGGTAAAACTGACGCAAGAAGGGATGTCGGTCGGCACCGCGCTGTACATGTCGCCCGAGCAATGGCAGGACACGGAGATCGATGCGCGGAGCGACATATACTCATTGGGGGCGACGTTCTACGAGATGCTTACGGGCGTCGCGCCGTTTAACGCGAGCACGCCCGCGGCGATCGTGCAGAAGGTCTTTAACCAGCCCACGCCCACCCTGAAGGACGCGGGGGTTGCGTGCGACCAGTGGGTCGAGGAAATCCTCGCCAAGATGGTCGCCAAGGACCGCAACAATCGATACGACAGCGCGGAGGCCCTGTGCCGGGACCTTGATGCGTACCTCGCGTCCGGGTCCTCTTCGAAGGCCGCATTGGAGTTCGCCCCCGTGGGAGTCGCGGAGGAGCTCGAGCGGATGGACAAGAAGGTGCACCGTTCCTCGCAATCCATGCCGACCCCGGCCATTACGGCGCCCATTCCCGAAGAGCCGAAATCGAGGCGGACCCTGTACATCGGGGCGGCGGTCCTGGTGACCGTGGCTGTCCTTGGCGCCGCGGCGATATTCATGCCCAGTGGCGACCCCGGTTTCGGGACGCAGGTTTTCGCCAAGGACGATTTTATCGCGATACCGGCGGGCAGCTTTGTCTTGGGGAGCCCGGCAACCGAAGCGGGGCGCAGCGATGACGAGGCCCAACACAACGTGACCTTGTCGAAGGGATTCTGGATGGGCAAGCACGAAGTGACCCAAGCCCAATGGACCAAGGTGATGGGGACGAATCCGTCGCATTTCGCGGGCGAGGATCTCCCGGTCGAGAATGTCAGTTGGGACGACGTCCAAGAGTTTTTGTCCAAGCTCGCCGCCTTGGAGGGGGTCACGTTCCGGCTGCCGACCGAGGCCGAATGGGAGTATGCGTGCCGTGCGGGCAACACGACCGCGTACTCGTTCGGCGATTCCGCGGCATTGCTGGATCAATATGCCTGGCATGCGGGGAACAGCGGCAGGACCACCCATCCTGCCGGGTCCACCGAGCCCAATCTCTGGGGACTTTACGATATGCACGGGAACGTGTGGGAGTGGTGCCAGGACTTTTTGGGGGTGTATCCGGTGGGGCTAACGACCGATCCCAAGGGACCCGGCGCGGGAATCAAGCATGTCGGTCGCGGGGGGAGTTTCGCCGTCGAGTCCTCGAATTGCCGGTCGGCGGATCGTAGCGCGAGCGACCCCTCGACCAAGGGCGCGGACTTGGGATTTCGGATTTGCCGCGATTAACGCGGCGGCGCCGGGCGCACGAATGAGCGAGAACGCACGGATATACGGGCCCGAATCATGGCGTGTGGCCGTCTTCTACGCGGCGTTGAGCGTGCTCTTCACGCTCCTGCTCGTGGTATTTCCGGGACTGCGCCGGTTTCCGCTTCCCTCGGGCAATGTGTTTCCGATCGCGGCGCTTACCCTGGCCATTCCGTTGGCGACGCTTGTGTGGGGCGGGATCGTATTTGTGCGTAGAACGAACCCGCAAGAAGGCCGGTTGGCCGCGATGAGCCTGATTGTGGGCGGCATGTGTTTCGCCGCGGTCGCCTACATTTGTTGGAACGAATTTTTCCGATAAGCAGGCGATTTATCGGACGGGCACGGGCAGGGTGTCGTTTAGCCGCAGCCAACCGAAATCGAGGCCGGAATACAGCAAGAATGCGAGGATGGCCACGACGGTGGCGAGTATCCACCAACGGAATGCGTATAGGCCCGCCTGCGTGAGCAAGTAGCCCACGATCGCGGAAATCCTTGTTATCTGGGCAAGGATCCGGACCGCGATGGCAATGCCGCGCACCGACCGCCCGAATAGATTCGCCCGGGACAGGTACGGCAGGAAGGGGACAGCCAGCGACAGCAGCGCCGCCCCGGCGACCGCGGCGGCATACGCGAGGCGGGCGGCCATGTCCGGGTAGGACAAGTTCCGGAACGACTCGGGCGGGGCGACGGTGGCCGCGATGGCCGCGGCGCGCAGCGACGTTCCCCTCTCCATGCGCGCCAGGATCGCCGGCTCGAGCACGGGCAAGGGGATCGCCACGACCTCGCACTTGGGGAGGGCCGACTCGATATTCGCGATGACGGAAGGCGTGAAGGTAGTCGAGCCGACCACCAGTTGCGCCAGCGAGGAAATCGACGCGATGGATTCGGCGCAGGCGTCGGTCACGCTGGCGCCATATAGCGTAAGTTTCGCGATGCCCGGCAGGGCCCGGAGCTTGGCGATCCCCGCGTCCGTGACCAGGGCGCAATGGTGCAGTTCCAACGTGCGCAACCCTGCGAGGCCATCCAACGATGCGAGCCCTTCGTCTCCCACCGGGGCGAACGCCAGCCGGAGCGTTTCCAGCGAGGTCATCCGTCCAAGATGGCGCAGGTGCCTGTCCCAGACGAAGGTCTCGCGCAGGTCGAGCGTCTTGAGCGCGACCAAGTCGCGCAGTGGCTCGAGGCCCGCGCCGGACACGTCGGTCCCCTCGAGGGAGAGGCTGGCCAGTTGGGCCAAGCCCTTGAGATGCACAAGCCCCGCATCCGTGATGGCCGTGCGCGATACGTCGAGCGTGCGCAAGGTCCCCATTGTTCCCGCCAGCGCCAAACCCGCGTTCGTGATCCTGGTGCCCCCGAGCAGGAGCGTCTCGATCGATTTTGCATCTTGCAACCGGGCCAGCGCGGAATCGGTAATGTTCCGGCAGCCCGTCAGGTCGATTCGGCGCAACGCGCCGAGGTTGGGAATCATCGCCAGGTCGCTGTCGCCGATGGGGCTATCGGCAAACGTCACGTCCTCGATCGCCGCGTCCCCGATGAAGCTCGCGATCAGTTCGGGCCTGAGCCCCGTCTCCGAGCCGGCCATGGCGCTCAGGGTCAACGCCTGGAGCGCCTTCAACTCGGCGTCGGGGATGGCGTCCACGGAGCCCATGCCGGAAATCGCCACGATCGAATCGCCGGTGATGGAACCGGCATCCGCCATTGCCGAGAGCGCCATGCCCTGCAACGAGGTCCGCGTGCCGGCCGCGAGGTCGGCCAACGAATCCACCCCGCTGAGATGCGCCAAGTTCTCGGCGGTGATCCCCGTGTCGGAGTTGCTCATGGCCGACAAGGCCATCTGTTGCAGCGAGGCGAGGTCGGTTGGGGCCATCTCGGCGATGCTATCGGCCCCGCCAATGGCCGCGAGGTCCTTCGCGTCAATCCCGGTGTCCGAGGCGGCCATTGCCGACAGGGCGAGGGTTTGCAATGAGCCCACCCGCTCCTCGCTGAGTTCGTCAAGCGTCGCGGCGCCGTCGAGCGCGGCCAGGCGGGTTGACGTCAGGCCCGTGTCCGACGCGGCCATGGCCGACAGCGACTCCTCCTCGAGGACCGCAAGCCTCTCGGGGACGATTTCCGCGGACGACACGACCCCCTCGACCGCGGCAAGAATATCCGGGGTAATCCCCTGTTCGGAATTGGCCATCGCCGACAAGACCATCGTCCGGACTTCGTCTTGTGCGGCCGAATCCGCCGAGTCCACGGCGGAGGTCCCCAGCAGGCCGGTTATGGTGTCCCGGGTCACGGGGATGGCGGAATCGGCCATCGCCTCGAGGGCGGTCCGCTGCAAGCGATCGAGTTCGGGGGCCGGTATGTCGGCGGGAGTCCCGGTGCCGGAGATCGAGGCCAAGTCCTCGCTCGATATTTCCCGGCCTGTCGCTGCAATCGCATCCAAGGCGGCGCGCTGCAGGCCGGGCCTTAGCGGGTCGGGCACGGCGCCGGGCGAATCTTCCCCGGCGACTTCGGAAATGGCCGCGGCATCCACCACGATTCCCTCGCGCGCCAGGGAACGCAATGTCTGCCCGGCGAGATTCAAGAAGCTTGCCGTGTCGAGATCGCGGACATTCGAGACTTTCGCCATGGCCGCAAGGGAGTCGCGTGTAATTCCGCCGGCCTCGCGCACCCGGCGGGCGAGGGCAGGCGCCATGCCATCGAGGTCCGCCGCGGTCAACCGCGCGCGATCGAATTCGGCCTCGGCGAGGGGCATTTGGGCGATTCGTTCCCTTCCCGTAGGGGTGATCTGCGTCGAATAGGCGTAAAGAATCTTCACCGCGGGCAGCGCCTCGAGCCGTGCCGCCACGCCGTCGGACATGGGGGTGCGGCTGACATCGATTTGGGCAAGCGAAGCCAGGGTATCCCAATGGGCAAGCGCGTTGTCGCTGCAGTGGGCATTGTCGCGCATGTCGACGGACTTCAAGGCCGAGATCGCGCCGAGATGCGCCAATTCCTCGTCTCCCAGGGAGACCCCGCCCAGGTCGATCTCCTCGATCCATGGCGCCCACCTTAGATACGCGAGGTCCGATGGATTGAGGCGCGCGTCGTGGAGCGACAACTCCTTCAACGACGCAAAGGATTGGATGTGCCGCAGCGCCCCCGGCCGAATCTCGGCCCGCGGAAACGACAATTTCCGAAGCGATGTTTGGACGCCAAGCGCGAGGAGAGTGGCCTCCTCGATCGGTGCCCCCGGCTCGAACGCGATTTCATCGAAGGTGGCGGGAGGCAATTGGGCCAACGGGGCGAGGTCCCTGGCCGCCTCGAGAGACACGACCAGCCGGAGCGATTTTTTCGCGGGGACCGGCATCTCGCAGCACAGCGGGCCGATCTCTTCCCAGGGCCCGCCTTTCCAATCCCGCATCCAAACGACGCCCATTGGGCGCGCCGCCGACAGGCCCAAGACGCGCGCCGCGGGCGCCACGGCGCGCAATGCCGCCGGGGCCGATTGGATATTCGCAGCAAAGACTTCGCGGCCCGGCAATGCGGCCTTGACTTGCGCCAGCGCGTCCCCGGCGACTGCCGTGCCCTCGGCGTAGACGCGCTCGAGCGCGGGCAGCGCCGCCAGGGACATCAGCCCGGCCCCGGTCACGGCGGTGTTGGACAACTCGACCTCCCGTAGCGCGGCAAGCGGCGCGAGAGACGCGACGCCCGCATCGGAGATTTTGGTCGAGCCGAGCTTGAGAGACTCCAATCCCGCGAGCGCGGCGATCCGCCCCAGTTCCTTGTCGCCAACGCCCGTGCCGTGCAGGTCGAGGGAGCGCAAGGCGCCGTATTCCGCGAGCAACGCGAGATGCTCGTCCTTGATTCCGGTCCCCGCCAGGTTGAGCGTGTGGATACCTTCCTTCGCCAGGGCGGCCAGCCAGGTAAATTCCCCGGCACCGGGATCCGCGTCCACGCGAATCTCCGCGTCTTCCGCGACGTGTAGTTCCCCCGGAAACGCGCCCGCGAATTGCCACGCTTCGGACGGGCTTCCCGGGGCACGGCTCCATAGCGTGCCCGAGGCGGGATGCTGTAAGCCGATGACGCGGCGCGGTTCCCTCGAGTAGCGCACGGCACAATTCGCCAGTGCGTCCCGGATGCCCGTGACTGCGGCCCCCGACAATCCCGTCTCGCGAATGTCCAACTGGGCCAGGTTGGTCGACAGCCGCAGAAACGCCGCGTCGGCCTCCTCCAGCGACACTCCCTCGAGGGACAGGGCGCGCAGCGGCGCAGCGAGACCCGCGTTTCGCCATGCTTCGTGGTCGAAACCGGCGCGGCCAAGGTCGAGAAACTCGAGCGCGGTCATGCGCGTCAAGGCGGCCAGGGCGTCGGCGTCCAAATGCACGGAGGCAAGAATCAACCGGTTGAGGCGGGTCAAGGATTCGAGGGGGGAAATCGCGCCGGGCGACAGTTCCGGCGCGAAGATTTCGAGCGCCTCGAGCCGTGCGAACGAGGCGACCGGGCCCATATCTTCCGCGGTTATCGCGGACGACTTGGACACGCGGAGCGAGGTCACCCTGTCCGCCGGAATGGCGCGCAGGCTTTCGAGCACATCCGGCCGGCCCAGCGGCACGTCCAGGCGCAGGTCCATTCCCGGCGGCAGCTCGAATCGGCCCCGGGCCGCGCCGTGCAATGCCCAGTCGGCTGTCGAGCCTGAGGGCCGGACCCAGGCCGTGGCGCCGTCCACATCGGGAGGGAAACTCAGCCGTACCGAGGAGGCGCGGGGCGTGGCGGTCACGGTACATCGGGGTAGATTCCGGCGCAGTCCCGCCAGGGCGCTTTCGTCAAGGCGGGTGTCCCCAAGCGCAAGGCTGGTCACGCGAAGCGCGGACAAGGACGTAATCGAGTTGCTATCCAACTCCGCGCCGGAAATATCGAGTGTCTCGAGCGCCGGCATTTTTGCGATTAGTTCCCACGATCGATTCGAGAGGTTGGGCCGGTCGAAACATGCGCCAAGGCCAAGCCGCGTGAGCGTGCTTGACATGGACAACTGGGTGATGGCGTCGTCCGTAATCCCGGTCCCGTCCAAGACAAGTTCCCGAAGCGCGGGGAGCGCGGCGAGCCGCCTGGCGCCCTCGTCAGTGATTCGGGTATGGGCGAGGTACAGGTTCTCCAGCGAGGCGATGTCCGCAAGCTGAAGCGCCCCGGAATCCCCTGTCCATGTGGCGTCGAGGTGGAGCGTGCGTAGCTTGGCGAGCGTCTTGAGGCGCCTGAGTCCCCGATCGGTGACGCCGGTATGGCCCAGGTCGAGAGTATCGAGGTCCCCCATCTCCGAGATGCGCCCCAAGGCCGCGTCGGTCATGGCCCCCGGGGCGAAAAACGAACGGAGGCGCCCAAGCTTGGCGAGATTCGCGATGCCCGCGTCGGTCACCGCAGTTCCCCGGAGATCGAGATGTTCGAGGTTCGAAAGTCCCGAGAGCCAAATCATTCCGGTGTCGCCGACGCGGGTCTTGGCGAGGTTGAGCCATTTGAGCCCGGCAAGATCGGCGAGTAACGCGAGGCCCACGTCGTCCACGGGGGTCTCCTCGAGATCGAGCGACTGGAGTCCTTTCATCCGGGCGATCGCCAGGAGTCCCTCGTTGTCCAAGGCAAGACGGGCCGCGTCGATTTCCTGGAGGGCGTCCGGGGGAAGTTTCGAGATGGCCGCCACCGAGCGCGCAAGGGTTTGCGAGGCGTCGAGTTCGAGCCTGACCGTTGCGCCCGCGGGGACGGCCAGCGTACCCCGCGCCTCGCCGAGTTCGGCCCACTCGCCGCCGGGTGCTCCTGCATCCCGCACAAAGACCCGTCCCACGCTCCACTCGGCCGGAAACGGAATCTCGCGCGATTTGGGCGGCCGGGAAACGGCGAACAGGGCCGCCGCGACCGCCGCGATCAGCACGGCTACGACCGCGCGGCGCCGCCGTCGGATTCGCGTCCGGTGTTCCCTGGCGATGGCCTCGTCGCACCGTGCGCGCAGGCGGACAAGGTCGGCATTGTCCGGAAACTCGCGCAGTAGCGCCTCGGCAATGGCAAGGGCGCCGGCATAGTGCGCTTCATTCCATAGCCGCTCGGCTTCTTGGTACTGCTGGATCGCATCCTCGCCGTTCACCGGGGCACCCCCGCCTCAAGGCAGTTTCCCTTTCGCCATTCGATTCGCGTTTAGGATATATCATCGCCGCCCCACGTCAAAATACCCTGTATGCATGCGCACGGGATTCGGGGGCCCTCGTAAAGAGGCACCCTCGAAAACCTTGCAGGGGCCACGATCTTGGAGTATGCTCGACCGGTTTGCCGGAATGGGGATGGACCGGACCGGCCGGGAACGCCCGCGCGTCCAGCGGGACACCGGACAATGGGATGGACAGGAGATTGCCAAGATGAGCCAGTACAAACTTACCCGCCGCACCTTCCTTATGGGGAGCGCCGCCGCCGCGTTGGCCGGTTGTGCCACAAGCAATCGCCGCGCGGGTTCACGCCGCGTGTCGCCCAATGAAAAACTCAACATTGGCGTGATCGGCGTCGGCGGAAAAGGCCGCGAGGACAGCAACGGCTGCAAGGGCGAGAACGTCGTGGCGCTTTGCGACGTGGATTGGGGCGGCAACGCGCTCGAGGGGGCGGCGCAGTTTCCGAACGCGAAGCGGTACACGGATTTCCGCCAGATGCTCGAGAAGGAGAACCTTGACGCGGTCACGGTGACGACCCCCGATCACACCCATGCGATCGCGGCCATGACCGCGATGTCGATGGGGAAACACGTGTATGTCCAGAAGCCATTGACCTACACCATCGCCGAGGCGCGCATGCTGGCCGAGGCCGCGCGGAAGTACAAGGTCTCGACGCAAATGGGGAACCAGGGGCACAGCGGCGACGGGACGCGCAAGATGTGCGAGCTCATCTGGAGCGGCGAGATTGGGCAGATCAAGGAAGTCCACATCTGGACCAATCGCCCGATTTGGCCGCAGGGGATTAACCGTCCCACCGACACGCCGCCGGTGCCGAAGGACCTCGATTGGGACCTTTGGCAGAGCACCGCGCCCAGGCGCCCGTACAACCCCGCGTACGTCCCGTTCAAATGGCGCGGCTGGCGCGACTACGGGTGCGGCGCGTTGGGCGACATGGCCTGCCACATCGCCGATCCGGCGAACTGGGCGCTGCGGTTGAGCGAAGCCGGGCCGATCAGCGTCGAGGCCATCCAGAACGAGGGCATGACGAAGGAGTCGTTCCCGAAGAAGGCCACTATCAAGTACGAATTCCCGAAGCGCGGGGACATGGATCCGGTCACGATCTATTGGTACGAGGGCGGCAACCTTCCGAAGCTCCCGGCGGATCTCCCCGAGGGCACGCTCCTGGGCGAGGGCGACAACGGTTCGTTGTTCGTGGGCACCAAGGGGTACGCCACGACCAACACGTACGGCGGCAAGCCGCGGCTGCTTCCCGACAGCCGCATGATGGATTACAAATGGCCCGATGAGACGATCGGCCGCATTCCGCACCAAAATCACTACGAGGATTGGATTCGCTCCTGCAAGGACGGCAAGCCCTCGTGCTCGAATTTCGACTATTCGGGACCGTTCACGGAATGGGTCGTGATGGGAAACCTGTCGTTGCATTTTCCGGGCAAGCTCGAGTGGGATGCGAAGAATATGCGGGTCACCAACGTGGCCGAAGCGAACCAGTTCGTCACGAAGGAATACCCGAAGGGCTGGGACCCGGCGGAATTCGCCTAGGTCAAGACTTCGATCGTTTGTCATTGATCGCTCCCGGGGCGCGGCGCTCCGGGGGCGGTTTTTTTTGTTGCCGTGCGCGGACAGGAATCCGGGGGCAGAGGATTGGTATAATCCAGCGATCGGTGGGCGAAAAATAGGGACAGTCACCTATTCTTTGCCTTCATTTCGCGATGATTTCCTGGCGCATATTGCAAAGAATAGGTGACTGTCCCTATTCTTCGCCCATTCCCACGGGAGTTCGACGTGAAGGCTGTCCTGGCATTGGAAGACGGGTTGGTATTCGAGGGCCGTTCGGTCGGCGCCGAGGGCGAGGCCGCGGGCGAACTCGTGTTCAATACCGCCATGACCGGGTATCAAGAAATCTTGACCGACCCCTCGTATGCCGGCCAGATCATCACGATGACCTATCCCCTCATCGGAAACTACGGGGTGAACGAACAAGACGTCGAGTCGCGTCATCCGTTTTGCCGCGGCTTCGTGATGCGCGAGTGTTGCTTCGAGCCGAGCAACTTTCGCTCGGACATGTCGCTCCCGGATTACCTCAAGCGAAACAACATCGTCGCCATCGACGGCGTGGATACCCGCAAGATTACGCGGCACCTGCGCGACCGGGGCGCGATGAAATCGGTCCTTAGCACGAGCGACCTTGACCATGACAGCCTCATTGCGAAGGCGCGCGCCTCGCAAGACATGGCGGGCAGCGACTACGTCCAGCAAGTCTCGATTGACACCCCCTACGAATGGAACCCGGCCTTCAAGGGAAAATATCGCGTTGTCGCCATGGACTATGGCATCAAGTTCAACATCCTCCGGTTGCTCGAGGATGCGGGATGCAAGGTCATCGTCATGCCCTCGACGGCGACGGCCGACGAAGTCTTGGCGCGGGACCCGGACGGGATTTTTCTCTCGAACGGCCCGGGAGATCCCGCGGCCTTGGACTATCTCTACCCGACGTTGAACGCATTAATCGAGAAGAAGCCGATCTTTGGCATTTGCCTCGGGCACCAGCTCCTTGCCCATGCCCTGGGCGGACGCACCTACAAACTCAAGTTCGGCCATCGCGGCGGCAATCAACCGATCCTCAACAAGGACACCGGGCGCGTCGAGATTGCCTCGCACAACCATGGATTCGCCGTCGATCCCGATTCGCTCGATCCGGCGACCGTCGAGATTACCCACGTTCATCTCAACGACGGATCGGTGTCGGGGTTGCACCACAAGCGGCTGCCGGTATTTGGGGTCCAATACCACCCCGAGGCCGCCCCCGGACCCCACGACAGCCGGTATTTGTTCGGCCAGTTCACTGCCGCGATGGACGCGGAACGGGCGGAACCTCATGTTTCCGGCACCTCGGCGCGTTGAGGCCGGGCGCCCGGTGGCGCGGGACGGACTTCGTGTGATAGCATTCCTGTTCGCTTGAACGATAGTTTTTGACACGTACCGCCTTTTCGAAAGGATTTTCCGAATGCTGCGCATGGGGATTCTAGTGACTGTGATCGTCGTGGGGTGTACGGCATGCCAGACGAACCCTTTTGCCCGCAATTCGAACCCGACAGCCGAGATCGAGCCCTTGGATTCGACGGGCGCCGCGCCGCAATCCTCCGAGGCCCCCATCCTGCCTCCCCCGGGGCTCGCGCTCGCGCCGGAGTCGCGCTTTGCGGATGTGCCGATTCCCGCGGGCTTGACGGAGAACTTGGAACGGACGTACGTATTCGAGTCGCGAAATCTCCAAGTGGGCCGCATGGTCTATGAATCGAAGGCGTCGGTGAGCGAATTGGCGCAGTTCTATATTCGCGAGGCCCCGACAAGCGATTGGAAACTCGAGAGCGTGCTGCAAGCCGACGGCGCGGAATTGTCGTTCCGTAAACCGGGCAAGCGCCTGCAGGTGTCGATTCACGAAGCCGGGATGACCCGCGGTCGGTCGCTTGTGGTGCATCTCACGCCCGACGATTCGGGCGTCTGACGGTCGCGGGCGAAAGAACGCGGCGGGCGGCATCATGAGGATATCTTGGTTCGCGCCGGTGTTGGCCGCATCGTTGCTCGGGCTCGGGTGCGCGTCGAATATTCCCTTGGTCGGCGACACGTTGTCGTCGCTGTCGCTGACGCGGGAGACCGACGAGGAAGCCATCACGCGGGTGTTGGACGATGTCCACCGCGGAATCGAGACAAAGCGAATATACCGCGTCTTGGCGCATGTATCGCGGACCTATCGAGACGCCGACGGCCGCGACTACGCGGCGATGGAGTCGTACTTGAACGATCTGTTCCGGCGATACCGCGACCTCCGGATCGATAGGGGCCGGCCCCGGATCGTGGTGCAGGGCGACAAGGCGCGGGTGATCGAGGCATTCGGCAGCACCGGCGATCCAATACCCGGATCGACGGATTTGCCCTTGAACATCCAGGGGCAGGTGTCCGTCTACCTGGAGAAAATAGACGGCGCGTGGCGAATAGTCGAATGGGGCAATTTGAACTGAACTTTCAACCATCAATGTGAAACGAGTTCCTGAGAATGACCACCCGATCCAAAGCACATCATCATGCCGATCATGCCGGCGACCGCGAGTCCAACGGCGATATCCACCGCTTGCTCGCCCATGTCACCGAAAACCCGGTGCTGTACGCGGCGGGCGCCGCGTTCCTCCTTTTGTGCGCCCTCCTGGGCGTGTTCTACCGGGTGCGTGTCGAGAATGCCGGCGAACTGGCGGCAACCGAGTACGCCCGGGCCATGAAGGAGAAGGACGATACGATCCGTGTCGAGTCGCTGAAGCCCATCGCGGAGGGCAACTCCGCGTTCGCGATCGAGGCCCTGTACATGCAGGGCGAATCCGCCTACCGGGCAAGCGATTTCGTCGCGGCCAAGGCGGCGTTCGAGAAACTTCGCGCCGAACACCCCGAATACGAGCACACCCCCGACGCCGTCGAGGGACTCGGTTACATTGACGAGAGCGAATCGCGCTTTGCCGACGCGGTCGCGCGATACCAGGAAACGCTCGACAAGTGGCCCGATAGCTTTGTGGGGCGCCGCCAATCCTTCAATATCGGCCGGACGCAGGAAAAAGCCGGCAATCTAAAAGAGGCCGTCGCCGCCTTCCGGAGCCAGCTGGATCATTTCCCGGGCAGCCGTGTCGCGCAACATGCGCAGGACGCGCTCGACAGACTCCGCGTGAGCAATCCCGAGCTGTTCCCCGATGACGCGCTCCCCGTCGCCGCGCCCGCCGATGCCGCGACGGCGGCCACCGAGAATACGGCGGAACCCGCCCCGGCAGCGGTCGAGGCCCCGGCCCCGGCTGCGGAAACCTTGCCTCCGAGCCCTTAGACGAGACTCGGATATGGACACTGCGGCGACTTTAGCCCCGGGGATTTTTCCGGGCCGGGCGTTGCGGGGAATTCGGAATGCGGGGCGAATTCGCGCCCCGACGGCGGGATGAAACCGCCCGGCGCGCTACTTCCGGTTCAAGGTCGAGAGGTCGGCGTAGTATTGCTGTACGTTCGGCCCGCTTAGGCCGGAAATGTAGGGTTGTTTCAAGCCCACGGCGGTCACCGCGTCGCGCGACAGATCGAGCTGGATCACGGCGGGGTTGTCCTCCCCCACCGCACGTTTTGCAAATCGGTCGAGTACCTCACGGGCCTTCCCGGCCTGGTCCTTGTCGATGCGGACGATGAGGGTGTTCGTTCCTTCCCGCGCGCGCAGCGCGGCCAGGTCGGCGTCGGACGCGGGGCCGAAAACCGGTTTGTCGTCCACGGTGCGTAAGCCCACGACGGTCGCGAAGGTCAATTTCTCGGCCGAGGTCCCGGTGGCCAGGCCGATCAGCGCCTGTCCGACGGTATCGCCGGCCTTCGCCGGGCGCGACACGAAGACGACATATTGGTCCTCGATCGAGACGTCTTTGCGCCTGTCGACCACCTTCGACGATTCGGCCGCCGCGCTCACAGTCATGCACAACGAGATGGTCAGGGCCGCGATCTGAAACAGGGTCTTCATATGAGTCTCTCCTTTGGTTTTCGGCTTTGCGCCGCGAAGCCGGAAGAATAGCATCCCGCCGGGGACCGCCGCATGCCCGAGGCCTGCGGTCGCCCGGCAAAATGGCCGGAATGGGCCGTATATGGGCAAAGGGACATAAGGGACGGAAAGGACGAAAGGGGTTTAGGCCGACTTTTGCCGGTGGCGTCTTGGAGGAGGTCGCCGCAGTTGCGAGCGGCATGGGGGTCAGGTTCGCTTAGGTTATCGGCCTTGAGTTGTTGACCCAACGCCGGGGAACGTCGGGGCCCAAGGCGTTGGGGCTTGCGGGTTTACCGGGGAATTGCTACAATCCCGACACTAGCGGTGCTCGACCCAGTCCGACGGGCCGGCCCGAGAGCGAAGGGTCGTGGGAAGCGGACCCCAAGGAGGTGCCAGAGAATGATGGTCGTTGGGCTATTGCTCCTTCTTCTGGCCGATTTTGCCCTTTATGTGGTGCTGGGGCTGGTGGATAAGATTGGGCATATCCGGCGCCACGGCCATGTACCGATGTGGCTGGCGCTGACCCTTTCGTCGCTCACGGTCATGGTGCATACGTTCGCCACGATGCGGTTGCTGGGCAACGTGACCACGGGCGAGGAAGCGGCGTTTGCCATGGTGGCGTTCGCGGTCTTTGGATTTCTCCCGGTATCGGCCGCGGTGCGGATGTTGATCCAGACGATCTCGAATGGCAGCGTGGACGGTCTTTACGGGTGGAATTCGCCGGCCTCGGTGGCGGCCCACGATCTTTCCAAGGCGCACCAACTGACGCTCAACCAGGACATTGTTGGGGCGATACGCGAGTACAAGCGTTGTTTCGAGGCGGACCCATCGAACCCGGATGCGTTGTTCGCGGCGGCGATGTTGTTCGAACAATCCAACCGGCCCAATGAGGCGGTCGCGTTGTACCGCGATATCATCTGCCGTTTCCCGAAGGGGAGCGTGGCTTGGGTCACGGCGGCATACCAGTTGGCGTTAGTCTACGAAGTCCGCCTGGACGATCCGGTGACCGCGAGCGGTCTCCTGCGCGAGGTCGTCCGGTTGAAGCCCTGTTCGGATGTGGGCCAACTTGCCCAAACCCGCTTGAACGAAGCATTCACACGGAGTCTCGCGAGCGCGTGATATCGGCCCGCAGGCAAGGTTGCGGCCGGCGACTGCCGCCGGCTCGATAGTATAATTCCCGCACCAGACCGGGAGTCACACGCGCGCCACGGGGAGCGCGGCCGGGATTTGGTGCGTACCCTGACGAACGTTGCCATTGGAGAATTCCCCGTTTCATGTTTTTCTTGCGCGCGCTACCTCGCCCCGGGTGTCCTTGGTTTGTCTTCGCCCTCGCGCTGGCTTCCATCGCCGGCCCCCTCCCTGAATCCCATGGGGCGGAGACGAAGCTGCGGGCGCTCGACGGCGCGGCGGGGGACAACTTCGGGTACTCGGTGTCCTTGAGCGGCGACCGCATCGCGGTAGGGTCCCCGTGGGACGACGATCAGGGACCGTTGAGCGGGGCGGTCTATGTGTTCCGTCTCACTGCGGGGGTGTGGACCCAAGAACAGAAGATTGTTCCCTCGGACGGCGCCTTCGACGACAATTTCGGCTCGACGGTATCGCTCGATGGGGACGTGCTGGTGGCGGGGTCTCCCCAGGCCAACATCGAGATCGAGGACGAAGGGGCGGCGTACGTGTTCCGGCGAAACGGGACCACGTGGACCGAGGAGCAAAAATTGACCGCGGCCGACGGGGGCGAGCAGCAGTATTTCGGGCGGTCCGTCAGCGTCGACGCGGGCCGAATCTTGGTGGGATCGGACCAAGACGACGACTTGGGGGTGTTCTCGGGTTCCGCGTACGTATTTCGTTTCAACGGCTCGTCGTGGGTCCAAGAGCAGAAGTTGACGGCGAACGACGGGACGGCGAACGACTTTTTTGGCGCGACGGTGTGTATCCAGGGCGAGCGCGCGATTATCGGATCGATCTATGACGATGTCCCGTTCCTGAACTCGGGTTCGGCCTATGTGTTCCGGCGCGTGGGGACCGTGTGGACGCAAGAGGGCAAGCTGACGGCGGGGGCCGACAGCGGGGCGGAGGATTTTTTCGGCGGGTCCGTCGCGATAAGCGGGGTCCGCGCGGTGGTGGGGGCGCGCCTGGAGGACCAATCGGGCTTGAACGCCGGCGCCGCCTATGTCTTCGCGTTCAACGGCGCCTCGTGGCGGCCGGAGCGGAAACTCCTGGCGGCGGACGGCACGCTCCGGGACCAGTTCGGGACAAGCGTCTCGATTGACGGCGACGTAATCGCCGTGGGGCCTGGCTGGACGACCGCAACGAAAACCAAGATGTGGGCGGCACGTACATCTTTCAGCGCGCGAGGACCCGATGGTTCCAGACGCGGAGCCTGACCTCGAGCGACGTGCGTCGAGACGATGAATTCGGAGCGTCGGTTTGCATAGAGGACGGCACGCTCCTGTCGGGCGCTCCCGGCGACGACGATCTGGGTTCGCGCTCGGGGACAGCGTTCGCTTACGGGCTCATCGCGCCTTCGCTTTCAATCTCGGGACATGTGCTTGAGGCAAATTCCGCGCCGGCCGATTCGGCGGCCGTGAGGATCACCGGGCTTTCCCCCGGTTTCGAGGCCGTGGAATACGTGGCGCCCGTGGGCAGCGACGGGTTCTATCGCGTGGCGAACCTTCTCGCGACCGCGAACGGCGTTTCGCCGACGGATTACCGGGTCGAAGTCTTCGCTCCCGGTCTCGTCTACGCCGGCGGTCCGCCCGAGGATCCGGGGGCGCGAATCGTACTCTCGGACGAGTTCGACCTCGTCTCGGGCAACGCGATCGATCCCGAAACCGGCGATATGGAGATCAATTTCGAGATGTCGCCGATCGCACCGCCGGCCAACACGGTGGTCCGCGGCCGGGTCACGACGGAAGCGCTCCTGCCGCTGGCGCCCCCGGCCGTGGTCGATTTGCCGCTTTTCGGCGTACGGGTCGAGGCCTTCTTCGGCGGCGAAGCCATGACGCCATTCGATCCCCCGCTATTCACGCACACCGGCGCGGACGGAAATTACGAGCTGCGCGGGCTGCCCGCGGACGTGGACAACTCCGGCGGCGACGGCATCACGGTCCTCTTCTCCGTGACGGGATATTCCGATGTGGCGCTGGCACTGCCGACGCCGGGCACCGACGCGGATGTGACGATGGTCCCCGATACGTTTTTCCCGGCGACGATTTCCGGCCAGGTCATCGAGAAGGGTGTGGCGACGCCGATAGGGAATGCGTCGGTGCTCGTCCAGTCGGTCTCGTCCTTCGCTGGCTACGAGTTGTTTACCGATGGCGACGGACAATATGCGATCCAGTTGCCGGGCGGAGGTACCTTCGACATTACCGTTTTCGCGGACGGGTATGACCGCGCCTATGGCCGGACGGACGTTTCCGACAACAGTTCCGCCCAGTTCAACGCCGAGTTGATTCCGCTCGAAGGTCCTTTCGAGCCAGGCGAAGGCGAGGGTGAAGGCGAGGGCGAAGGTGAAGGAGAAGGTGAGGGCGAAGGTGAAGGAGAAGGAGAAGGTGAGGGCGAAGGTGAGGGCGAAGGTGAAGGAGAAGGAGAAGGTGAGGGCGAAGGTGAAGGCGAGGGAGAGGGCGAGGGAGAGGGCGAGGGAGAGGGCGAAGGTGAAGGCGAAGGCGAGGGCGAAGGTGAGGGCGAAGGCGAAGGCGAAGGCGAGGGCGAGGGCGAGGGCGAGGGCGAGGGCGAAGGCGAAGGCGAAGGCGAGGGCGAGGGCGAAGGCGA
>CANKTP010000050.1 GCA_947486375.1 Candidatus Hydrogenedentota bacterium
ATCCCGAACATGATCCTGTTGCCGCGCGCGGCGGAGGAACTCAAGATTCCGTTCGTGGCGTCTGGCGGCATGGCCGATGCCCGTAGCCTGGTCGCCTCGCTGGCGATGGGCGCGGAGGGGATGAACATGGGTACGCGCTTCATCGCGACGAAGGAAGCGCCGGTCCACGAGAACGTGAAGAAGGCGCTGGTCGAGGCGGACGAATTGCAGACCCGCCTCATCATGCGGCCCTTGCGGAACACCGAGCGTGTGCTGGTCAACGCGGCGGTCGAGAAAGTCCTCGCCCTGGAGAAGGAGAAGGGCGCGGCGTTGGGGATTGACGACATTCGCCCCTTCGTGGCGGGCACGCAGAACCGGAAGGTGTTGCAGGACGGCGAAATGGACGCGGGCGCGTGGAGTTGCGGCATGGTGGCGGGCCTGATTCACGACATTCCCACCTGCAAGGAATTGATCGACCGGATCATGCTCGAGGCCGAGCACATCATTCGCGGGCGCCTGGAAGGATTTCTCAGCGCGTAGTCCGTTTCGCACCCAATCGAGAAAAAACGAAAAAAGACCCGGCGGCTTTCCGGCCGCCGGGTCTTTGTGTTTAAGGAGTGGGGAGTGGGGGTCTGTGGCTACTTCGCGTCGGCGAGGTTCTTGCCGAACTCCGTGTTGCCCGATTCCTTCAGGATGTCGCGCACGAGGGCCAGGTGGTGGCCGCTATGAATCGCGACAAACCGGACCCATTCGACGCTGCTCAGCGGGCCAAAGGCCGGATGCGGGGCGCGCGACTTCAGTTCCTTCAGCTTGTCCGACATTTTCTCGAGGTCCTTCCACGCCTTGCGCTCGGACTCGAGCAGTTTGATAAAGTCCTCGCGCGACTTTCCCTCGGGACGAATCGCCTCCGGGGCTTGCGCCACGCCGCGCGGGAAATCGCCCGCTGCCATCACGGATTTGCCCATCGGATTGGGCTGCCCGTCGACATTTTGTTCCGGATTGTCTATGTTGGACTGGAGACCGCCTCGCATCATTTGTGCCGCGAGGACAATGTGCCCCGCCTGGTCCCCGCAAGACCACTTGGACACCTTTTCGTTCTTCAAGTTGAAGTAGGCCTCGTTCTTGAGGACCGCGGCGACTGCGTCAAACTGCTGATTCAGCTTGGCAAAATCGACGCCCAGCTCGAAGGCGTCAACCTTGGCCGGCGAGCTCTCGGGCGCGTCGGCGGCGTTTGCCACCGATGCCATTACAACGACCGAACATATTCCCAACCATTTTACAGCGTTGCTATTCATGACCGCTTCTCCTCCGGACTCCGTCCCGATGCGGAAACGCGGGGTGCGTCTCCGTGGTAGATAAACACCCGGCGGCGGATCGCAGTTCCGCCGCCATTCCGCGCACTACACGATCGCGCCCCGCCGGGCGCACCAATGAAACGGCGGACGGCCCCCGATCCGGGCCGCCCGCCGCCGATTCCCTTCAATTGCCCCGTTTATTGCGCTGCGGGCGCGGCGGCTTTCTTGCCCTTCAGCGGCGCGACGGGATTGCCGTCCAGCATGAGGTTGCCCTCGGCGTCGGAACCCGAGACTTTCGCCGAGAAAATGACGTTGAAGCCCGAGATGGTGACGGGGAAGCTTAATGTGTCGCCCGAGAACTTGAAGTCCGCGGCGGGCGCATCGGCCTCGCCCTGGTTGTACAGGGCGGTCCCGTCATCGGCGACCGTCAGCGTGTGCTTGAGCAGACCCGCCGGCGACTGAATCTCGAAGTCCCACTGCCCGGCGATCAGCTTGATGTCGCCGGCTTCCGCCGCCGCCTTCGTGCCCACGAGCGTGGCCACGCTGCTGCCGTCCATCATGTAATCGCCCGCGATCTTCCCGTCCTTGAACGTGCCCTCGAAGGCCACGTCGTAGGTCGCGCCTTGCGCGTGGATCGTCGCCAGGAACGAGAGGTTCTCCCCGTCGAGCTTCGCTTCCGTCGCCGGCACGCTCTCCTCGGACTCGAGCGTCACGCCCTCGTCCGCCGCGACCACAAGCTTGTGCTCGAGTTTGCCGATCTTCGACTCGACATCCAGCGCCCACGTGCCCTCGAGCGCCTTGAAGGGGCTGGGACGTTTGCCGGTAACGGTCATCTCGCCCATGTCGCTCTTGAGTTTCCCATTGATGACTTCGCCCTCGAGTTTGCCCTCGAACGCGAACACCATCGGGGTCCCTTGCATGTCGACCTCGGCCGAGAACGAAATCGCACCGTTGTCGTACTTGATCTCCTTGATTTCCAGTTCGCCCGTGGGCGCCTGAAGCTTTCCCGAAAGGGCCCCGGCGGCGCCGGAGACCGTCATGCTGGCCGGCACGGGCGTGCCGCCGAAGTCGATGCTGAGGTCCCAATCGCCCAGCAGGCCGTCTTGGGCAAAGGCAGGGGCCGCACACATCGCAGTCAGCACAACAAAAACATAGGCAAAGGTTCGGGCAGTGTGGTGGCGCATGGGGTTCGATACTCCGTGGTGGACTACGAGGTCGCGTCCGCAAGACACATGCGGCCCGCAGGCAGGGGGCATTACTCTACCCTTTTCCGCGAGTCGTGGTCAACCGGCAGCGCAACGCAGGGTGTGCGGGTTCATATAGTAAGTGCAACGCGAAGACGGGGTGGATTTTCCGATGTCCCGCAATGTATCCCTATTTTCCGGGCGGGCTGCGGTGAAGACGAATAGACCACGGATAGCCCGGATCGACGCGCCAGGCGGAACGGGACGCAGAAATCCTCTCGTCCTCGCGGCGGGCGATCGCCGCTAGCGCCAGGCGCACTCGAATCCCCGGTTTGAACCGTCGGCCCCGGCGATGTTAGATTCATAGGTGCCCGGCGGGCATGGTGCGTGCCGGGCGGAGGTACGCGCGCTTGGATCCAGCCGGGCAACACCTTGAGCCGCAAGGGGGCGATCCCCCTTCCTTTCCGGCAAAGCCGGAGCCGCAGGAGTTACGCCGCGAGATCACCGATTTCGTCAAATTGGTGATTTGGTTCCTCGTGATTTTTGTCGGCATGCGCACGTATGTCCTCGAGGGCTACGAGGTGCAGGGAACCTCGATGGTGCCGACGCTCGAGAGCAACGAGCGCATCCTCGTATTTAAGCTTCCCCATATCCTTGGCCAGCTAAGCCTGTTTTCGTGGCTCGACGCCATCAAGCCCGGGGACATCGTCGTTTTCGACAGCCCCGACGCCACGGACAAACGCTACGTCAAGCGAGTCATCGCCGTCGGGCCGGACGCCCCGGGCGGCAACACCGTCAGCGCCGGTTCCCAAGACGCGGAGGCGCCCGCGACCCATGTCCGCTTTCACCGCGGCGAGGTCTGGGTGGACAACCGCATGGTGGACGAACCCTACTTGCAGCCGGGGGCGAAAGTCTCCCGCGACACGCAATCCTTGGATGTCCACCCCGGCGAATACTACGTGCTCGGCGACAACCGGCCCGGAAGCAAGGACAGCCGCAGCTTCAACGCGATCAACGACAAGGCCGTCATCGGGAAAGCCGTCCTAAGGTTCTGGCCTCCCAGCCGTATCGCCCTGTTTCCATGAAAACGTTGATCGTGGCCGATGTACACCTCAAGGTGACGCCGGTCGGTCGCGAGCCCCTCCTTGAATTCGCGGCGTTTCTCTCCTCGCTCGACCCGCGCGCATACGAACGCATTGTCGTGCTGGGCGATCTCTTCGATTTCTGGTTCGAATACAGGCACGTCATATTCTCGGACTACTTCCCCGTCCTGCGCGCCTTCGCGGACTTGAAGGATGCGGGCGTCGACCTCCACCTCGTCTGCGGCAACCACGATTTTTGGGCGGGCCGCTTCCTCCGCGACTTCCTCGGGTTCACAATTCATGCCGACCGCCTCGAGCATTCCTTCGGCGGGAAGCGGACATTGCTGGTGCATGGGGACGGGGTCAACGCCGAGGATTGGCGGTATCGCGTGTACAAACGCATCGCGCGGTCGCGTTGGGCGGTGTCGCTCTTCGGCCTATTGCACCCCGACTGGGCAATGGACTTGGGACTCGCCGTGTCCCACGGGAGCCGGACCCTATTCATGCCCGCCGATCCCTCCAAGGGGCGAGAGGTCAAGCCGCTTGAGCGCTTCGCCAGGGGCATTCTAGCCCGCGGCGAGGCCGACGTGGTCATCTGCGGACATTCGCATTACCCGGTTATGGAGGAGGCGCCAGCGCCGTCGGGAACGGGACTGTATATCAATACCGGCGACTGGATGTTTCACAAGACCTATATCGAGTGGGACGGCGAGACGTTCCGGCGTTGCTGGCATCGGCGCGAGGAACCGGCGACGGCGGGTACGCCGACCCGATATTCCGGCGTAAGCCCATAGCGGCGCGCTTCCTCACGTGTCCCTGACCCCCTTCGATTTCGTCCGATCACCCCGCCCTACGCACGCTTCATACCCTACTCAACCAATCGCACCCTGCCCGTAATCGCTGTCTTCATCTCCAGCAGGTTCTGTTGCGCTTGCTGGTCCTGCGCGGAAGGATTCCTTCCCTCGACATCGTTCAACAACGTGTCGTAGGTTTTCATCAGCCCTGACATTGGGGCAAGCTGCTGGCCCAGGGCAAGCTCGAATTGCATGTCGAGATCGGATTGCACGAGTTTCCCCTCGTTGACATCGAACCAGATGTAATTCTCCCCGGTGAGGTTGAAGCGCGGCATCGAAAATCCGGCCGGGTCGCCGGGGTTGCCCCCAATCGAGTCCATCGTCCCGTTCGCCTGCGCCGAGGAAAGCCGTTGCAAAATCACCGCGCATCGCCGGGCGCCGATGTTCTCGAATCGGACGATTTCGTTGGAGGCGTCCGCGCTCGCCGGAACTCCCATGCCGGGGACCGGCAGGTTGAACTTCGACTCCCACCGGTCGCCCACCTCGAATTGCGCCGAAGGAAATTGCACCGGCGCGAGCGCCGCCTCGGGCGTTAGCAATTGGTCCATGCCCTTCGCGCCGGAAACATCCCGCACCTGCCCATCGGGCGACACGCGAATTCGCGTCGGCTCCCCGAAGAATCGCGACTGCGGGCCCCCGCCCTGGCCGAGTGGGTCGACCGCCCCCGCGCCCGGGTGCGAGTAATTCGCCGGCATGTCCATGAACCCGCCCTGCGTCGTCATGTTCGCAAAGTCCAGCCGTAGCTCGGCATTGCCATCCGAATCGACCTTCTCGGCCAGGAGATTCATGTCGAACCCGATCGTCAGGCCAATGTCCGAGTTCCTGTCGTCGGCCTGCGCGAGGCCAAGTCCATTGGCCTCCGCGTCCATCCGATACGTCAACACCTCGCCTTCCTTGAATTTATACGCGAATGGCCCGTTGCCCGAATTTTGCGACGGCGTAAACGAGAGATCGCTCGCGAAGCCCGCACCCTCGATCCCGGGCGTTGCCGTCGATTCTAGCGTACCCTGCGAATTCGTGTGCCCCGTGAAATATTGGTTCGCATACCAACCCCCAACCACCGCCGCCACGATCAGGAAGGCGGCATTCATCGCGGGCGGCCGCGGGATGGGTGGCCGCGCCCCCGAAGGAGGCGTTAATGGCGGGACGGGCGGTTGTGCCGGCAGATTGGGTGTCGTTCGAATCTCGCGAGATTCCATGCGCCTCATTCCCGGTTGCCGGCTGGCGCGGGCAAGCAATGGTCCGCCGCCTTGGCAACCCCAAGACCACTATCGCACGGATCGACGCCGCGGTCAAGGACTCCGCCGGATTGCGCCGTAGCCCGCGCAATCGGCCGAACCAGCCTATCCACGGGCGCCACCCCCGCGCCGCCGGAATTATTTCTTGGGAACGATGCCCCGGAGCGATTCGCGCAGATCGTCGATGAGCCCTTGATCCACAAAGAGAACCTCCTCACGCCCGGCGACCACGGCAAAGCGCTCGCGGGCGTCGCTGGCCTTGAGGTTGCCGACGCGGATGGGCCCGAGGGTCGAGATTACGCCCTGCGTGTCGATGGTCACGGTCGCGCTTAGCAGCGGCTCGGCGAATCCTTGCACCTCTTCCGCGGGAACGGGCGAGGCGATGCCTGACGCGCGGATATTGGACAGTATATCGAGTAGTCCCTGGGCGTCGGACTTGTTTCCGAGCATCTTGTCCGCCGGCTCAATCAGGGCCCACCGGGCGTCGATATTCCGCAAGAGGTACCTGGTTCCTTCCATCGACAGGTCGACTTCCCTGGCCGAGTCCGGGTCGAACGCGAAGATGCGTCTGTCCCGGAAACCGAACGGCGCCCTTTGCAGTGCCATTGCCACCTCGAACGGGACCGTGACGACTGTCCCGTCATCCTGGCGAAGGTAGTGGGTCGGGGGATCCGAATTGGGCACGGATGCGCCCACGACGATGCTCGAGGGCACGGCGCCGTCGCGAAACGCGAAGTCAATGGTCGCGAGCGGAGTTGCGAACGCATCGCCGGGCACCGTCTCGGGAAACGAGGTCCCTCCCATTTCCTTCAGGAAGCCTATAAAGGCCGACACCGCCGCCTGGTCGGTATCGTCCGCCGCAGGCTGGGTCAGTTTCCAGCCGTGATCCGGATCGTTCGTCAGCGCGAGTTCGCCTTTCGAACTGCGAATGCGAATCGAATCGAGGCCCTCAGCTTTGCCGCCGAACAAATGCGTCTCCCGGAAAGCGTCGGGGGTCTCTGGAAATAGCGTGAGGATATGCCCCGGAACGACGAACACGGAAGGGTTGTCCTCGTGTTTGGCGAACAGCCCCCCCGCGTCGCCTTCCTGCGCCACGCTGCCAAGCAAGATCTTTCGCGGCCCGCTCTCCCCCCAGGCCGTGATAATCAGGTTGGGGGGATCGAGGGAATAGTCGGCCAACGCCGCGGGTGTGTCAATGTATCCCGCGCCGCGCATGAACTGGACCTCGCGGACGAGCTCCTCGACTTTGTCCTGCCGCGCCTTGGCCTGGATGGGTTCGCGCAACTGCCAGACCCCGGCGGCATCGCGCTCGAACGCGACCTTGACGGAGAGGTCGCCGATCTTGGGTCCCTCGGGATCGGTCTTGCCGTTGGCCTTGTCCGGCCCCTTGTATACCCGCGCGAACTCGAGGCGGGTCACGCCCTTGTCGTCGGTTGCGACAACGCGCGTATCGCGCATTTCGTCGAGCGAACGATTGAGTTCCATGAAATCCCTGACGGGCGTGAGGATGACGCCCCCGGTGCCTTGGCGGGCATACCGGTACTGCAAGGTGGGATCGTTGGAGCCGTAGTCGACTTGCACAACGGCCTTCGTCTTGGTCCCCGCGATGACGCGCAGGTGGGGCGGCTCGAGCTCGTAGGGCTTGGCGTCCGCCAGGCTCTCCTCGATGGTACGCTCGTTCGAGAGACCCGCGAGGGCGTTTGCCATTCGGTTCCACACGATCTGGTTGGCGGGAATGTGCCGCGCCGGCTCGATAATTGCCCATTGCCCGTCGCTTCCCCGCATCGCCTCCACCGTGGCGGTGCCGGCACGCTCGATCGAGAGCATGTTGATGTCGTCCGCGGCGAAATCGAACAGCTTCCTCGATTCGACGGCGGCCTTGTGACGGGACTCGGCATATCTCCCCTGGGCCCAATAGGCGCCGAGCAGAACCGCCAACACGGCCGAAAGCAGGAGGGTCGAGCGCGCGCTCATTGGTAGCGCCTCCGCCGGAGGTACATCAACGCGCCGGCCAATGCGGCCGCCTGCGCCGTGCCCAAGGCCGAAACCCAGGCGATCGCCCGTTGTTCGCCCTGGGTCAAGACGATGGCAGGGTCTTCCTTGCCCGTCGGGCGAATGGCGATCAGGTCTTCGCTCTCCGTCAGCCAGGCCATCGAGTTCAAGAGGAAGTTCGCATTCGACGCCGAGTCGATCCCTTCGTTCGAGGCGAGGTCGGCATCCCCCACCACCACGGCCCGCGCATCGCGAAATCGACCGGTGTCGGCCACGGGGGTCTTGGTGGTCATCGAGACCGCCACGGCCACGGGGTTCGGGCCCTTGGCGTCCCCGGGGTCGGGGTTTAGTTTTTGCTCGTTCTGCAGCGCGGCAAGGTTCGTCTCCGCCCAGGTGTCTGGCGTGGAACGCAGGAGCACCGTGCCCGTGACGTTCTCCGGAAGCGGATCGGACAGCGCGACAGTCCGTGCGAGCGACAACACCAGCGTACTGTCAAACCCGCGAGTTATCGGGTGGCCCGTGTTAAAGCTGCCGCGAAACTCGGGGCCTTGCGGCGAATTCGCGGCATATTGGCCAAGCACGCCTTGATCGTTGAAGTCGGGTAACAAGAGAATCTTCAGGCCGTTCGTCGCGGGCGAGGCGACAATGTCGGTGCCGACCACGACGCCCAGGCGGCCCTGCAACCACGGACGCAATTGCTCGACGACATTCTCGGTGGGATTCAGGATGAAGTGGGGATTTACGAGGACAAGAAGGTGCCCGCCGCCGAGCATGTATTGATCGACCGCGTCCGTCTCGTGGGGCAGGAGGTCCTTCTCGTAGCCGTTGATTGCCAAGACCGCACAGTCGGCCGGGATGACCGGGCTCGTGTAGGGAATGAGCAGGCGCTCGACCGTGTAAGACTCCTTTTCGAGCCAGAGTTGGAAGTCCGAGCCGCCTTCCTTCGGATCTTTGTTCAACAAGTCCCGTTCGTTGTGCCCGGTCAAGAAATAAATTTTCGGGCTGGCCGATTGCGAGACATTGATGAGTGCGTTGGTGAACTCGCGCTCCTCCAATCTCGATAGGACGTCCGACAAGGGAATCTCGCGTTGTTTCGATCCGCCGCGAATCACGACCGTGCCAACGCCAGTGACGCTCTTGATCTCGGCCCCGGCGCGCAGCGCGTTCATCGCCTCGAGCTTGCCCGGGTCCTTTTGCGGGTCGATAAACTCGACGGCCAATTTGTCCGTATAGCGCTGGCACAGTTCGAGGAAACGCCGTGTCTTTTGTTGGGCGGTGTAGACCCGGTCGTCGCCGGCGAACACGAAGAAACAGGTGACCTCGACGGGCGTCTTGAGCCCCTCGAGGACTTGCGCCGTCTGCGGGGCAAGCTGCCTGCGCCCTTCCTGGGTCAAGTCCCAGGCAACGTCCCATCGTTTCGCAAAGGCGTACAGGGTGATGCATATTCCCAGGAAGATAAAGACCCCCACCGCCGTGTTGATACCCTGGAGGGTCGGGCCTTTTCCCTCCTCGATTTTGCCCGCCATCGCCGCCAGGCACCAAGCGATTCCGCACAGGGCGCCGGCGCCCAAGGCAAGATACACGGGTGCGGTAAAGAGGGTCTCCTTCAGCACCAACAGGTTAAAGCCCGCCAAGAGCAGGGCAACCGATAGGAATCCCAGGGCCCGCCGGAATCGATTCATCGCTATGACCTCCACTTCCGGCTCTCAAGGGAGCGGAAAGTCAGGAACAGGAAGAACGCGGCGAATAGGATGTAGTAAACGATGTCGTGGGGCGCAACGACGCCTTGGGCCATCTCCTTGGCGTGGGCGTCGAGCGGCAACTGGCGCGCCAGCGAGCGGAAGATTCCGTAGGCAAAGCCGATTGCGCCGCGGACGCCCTCGGGCCAGCCCGGGGGCGCGGGGTTCTCCTCGCTCATGTCCTCTGACAGCGCGCCGAGGATATACAGGACGAAGAATAGCCCGAACGTGAAGGTGCCGGCGGTGATCTGCGTCGAGCACAGCGACGAGACGAACAAGCCCATGCTTAGGAAGGCCGCGCCCATGAGAAAGACGGTGATGACGCCGAACACGAGGACGGCGGGCTCGACGTCGACAAAGTACCCCACGACGCACAGATGCACCGCGACCACCAGCATCATGACCGCGAGCATCCCCAGCGAGGCGAGGTATTTCCCGAACACGATGTCCCGGTCGCGCAGGGGGTGGGTCAACAACAACTCGATGGTGCCGCGGTGGCGTTCCTCGGCAAGCAGGCGCATGGTGATGAGGGGACCGATAAACATAATCACCATGCCGCAGAACACCAAGAACGGGCTGAGGAGCGTCTCCTCGAAGTCGGGCACGCCCTGGTACGCATAGGTCGAGGGCGACTCGGTGACCCGGGCGTAGAAAATAAACGACGCGGTGAAGCCAAGGCCCGTGATCAGGGCGAAGGTCCCCACGACCACGTAGCCCATCGGCGTCACGAAAAAACTCGCGAACTCGCGGCGGCAAACCGCCCAGATGTTTTTCATTCCTCGATATTCTCCTCGGCCGCCACGGCCGCCATGAAGGCGTCCTCGAGCGTGCCGCGCCGCTCGCCGCCCGGCCCCTCCGCGGCCGAGAGGTTCTCCATCGTGTCCTGCGCCGCGATGCGTCCCCGGTTAATGATGATCACGCGGTCGCACAGCATCGCGACCTCGGGCAGGATGTGCGTGCTCAACAAGACCGTGTGCTCCTCCGCCAGTTCCTTGATCGTCTTGCGAATCTCGACGATCTGCTTCGGATCGAGTCCCACCGTCGGCTCATCGAGGATCAACACGGGCGGGTTCCCGATCAATGCTTGCGCCAACCCGACCCGCTGGCGGAAACCCTTCGACAAGTTCTGGATGACCCGGTTCGACATCTGTTCCAGGCCGCAGCGCTCGACCACCCGCCCCACCTCGGCCTTCCGCGCCCCCCGGGGCACGTCCTTTATCTCGGCGACATAGGACAAAAATCGCGACACCACCATCTCGGGGTACAAAGGCACATTTTCCGGCAAATACCCGACGCGACGCTTCACCTCCAGCGGCTGCGTAGCCACGTCGTACCCCGCCACCATCGCCTTGCCCCGGGTTGCCGGGATCGATCCCGTCAACATCCGCATGGTCGTGGACTTCCCCGCCCCGTTCGGGCCAAGAAACCCCACGATCTCGCCCGGCTCGACCCGAAAAGAGATGTCCCGAACAGCCTCGACCGGGCCATAACACTTCGTCAAACCGCTCACTTCGATCATCGATTATGCTCCATGGGGGAATGGCCACACGGTAGCAAAAACGCGGGGTGAATCCCAATGGTTACATGATGGGGGGCGGGAGTATCGACTTGATCGACATGATGGACGGGATGGACTCAATGGTTGGAAGGGACGGATAGGACGGAAAGGACGGAAGGGAGCGTCGTTGACGTTTGGGCCGGGGTCAGCCCTGCGAACGATCATTCGGTCCGTCGTGGCGGTCCATCGAGTCTCTGGTATATTAATCCAGTGCCTTCAGAATTGCGGTCTCGACTGGGCAATACGCTCCATCCTCGCGTTGCAACTGGAACGGTGCGGTTGGATAGAGCGGGGGCTGGGCCATAAATCGGGGCGTGTTTCCGCGGTGAGGCTGGGCGGCGTGGGCGATGAAGGGGTGACATAGATATACGGTGCCTGCTTTTCCCGTGGCTACTACCTCTTCCCGTCCCGCGGTGGTGTCCAACTTCCCGGCCAGTTCCACGAACGTCATTCCCGCATCGCCCGCAGGCTCGAGAATCCGCGCGACATCAAAATGAGAGCCCGCCCGGATGCGAGTGGGTGCGTCCTTCTCGCTGGTATCTGAGAATAGGAATAGCATCAGCAATGCGCGTCCGCGCGACGAAATGTTGATGCGGTAGGAAAAGAAATCGCCCGGATCGGCTCCGGGGAAACTGGCGTCGACGTGCCATCCGTCGTCGCCGGGGAGTTCCGTGCTGGGAAAGCGGACGGGGAAGGTGCCGAGGCTTGTCCGTGGTGTCCATCGTCCGGCGCCCACGAGTTGGTCAAACGCGGTGTGCAACGGGCCCGAATTCGCCGCCTGTACGAAGGGGGCTTGATTGTAGTCCCCCAAGCGCACGACGGGCCGGGTCCAGGTCGACGCATCGTTCGGATCGCAGCCGGTGTCGCGCCACAGGATGGCGCGGCATTCCTCGGCCAGTTCGGGCGCGAATGCGCCGTCGATTCGGACGAATCCATCGTCGACGAATTGCCGAATTTGTTGGCCGGTCAGCGGCATCGAGTTCATCGAATTACGCCAATGGATACGCATCGGGGCGGCGGTCGGCGAGAAAGTGGCGCTTTGCCGGGCACGATTCGATCAGGTCGAAATCGATGTCGGCGAAGAGGGTGCCGTCCTCGCCCCGGGGCGCGCGCGCGATGACGCGCCCAGTGGGGTCCGTGACGAAGGATTCGCCCGCGAAGGTGATGATGTCCTCCTTGCCGACGCGATTGCAGAGCGCGGCGAAATAGCCGTTTTGAAGGGCCGCCACCTGCAACTCCGCCTCGAACAGCCCGGGCGTCCATTCGTCCATCGCGCCCGCCTGGGGAACGACGACCAACTGCGCGCCCTTGAGCGCGAGCGCCCGCATGTATTCCGGGAAATGCCGGTCGTAACAAATCGCGACGCCGATGCGGCCGGCGGCGGTATCGCACACGAGCGCGCCCCGGTCACCCGGATCGTAATAGTCCTGCTCATGAAACCCCGGCCCTTCCATGATGTGCATCATCCGCGCGACCCCGCGAATCGACCCGTCGGCGTCTATCACCGGCGAGGAATCGTAATACTTCGTCCCGTCTTGCTCGTAGAGATTCAATACGATGACGATTCCCAGCTCGCGCGCGAGCGCCGCGAAACGCTCCGTGATGGGCCCCGGGATCGTCTCGGCATGCGGCGCCGTCCGGCCGTCTCGCCGGTATTGCGGGAAGAATGGCCAAAACGCCAGCTCGGCAAAGGCCACCAACTTCGCGCCCTGTTCCGCCGCGCGCCGCATCGCGTCGATGCACACCTGCATCGTTTCATCGGCATTCGGCGTCGTATGTTCCTGGATGAGTGCGATTTTCATTGGGCTCCCCGTAATGGAATTTGCAAGTGGGCGGAACGGTACGGCGCATTATCCATGCCGGGGCCATGTGAATCATCTAGGCGAGAAACCTATCGCCTAGGCCCTCATGATCGACAGCGAGTCCGGTAGTCGAATGGGGAAGGTCTGGGCCGGGAATCTGCCAGCGATCCAACGGACGCCCCGCAGATTTGACTTCACTGTCGAAATACCCCAGTCTTACGCCTTTCACCTTGGACAATGCGGGAGGATATTGGGCATGGCGGCAGACCAGAAGACACCACACGCGGCGGGAGGAATGATCGAGGAACCGCCTTATCCTGCGGAGCGATACGCGTGGTACGTGGTGGGCGTGCTGATGGTGGTCTACGTCTTCTCGTTCATCGACCGCCAGATCCTCGCGCTGCTCGTAAAGCCCATCAAAGCGGATTTGGGAATCACCGATTTCCAGATGGGCCTGCTGATGGGACCGAGTTTCGCAATTTTCTATACCCTTTTCGGCATTCCCATGGGCAGGCTGGCGGACACAAAGAGCCGTCGCACGATTATCGCATTCGGCCTGGCGCTGTGGAGCCTGATGTCGGCGGGTTGCGGTATCGCCCGGAGCTACACTACGTTGTTCCTGTTCCGGATCGGCGTTGGGGTCGGCGAGGCCACCCTGTCGCCCGCGGCCTACTCGATGATCACGGACTACTTTCGCCCCGGCCGGATGGCGCTGGCGCAAAGTATCTATGGCGCGGGAATCTACATCGGATCCGGCCTAGCCATGCTTCTCGGGGGGCTGGTCGTCGGATATGCCTCCGGCAAGGAGGCCGTCGCCTATCCCATCATCGGGGATGTCCGACCGTGGCAGCAGGTCTTCTTCCTGATCGGGTTACCGGGATTGCTCTTCGCCCCCATGCTTTTGTCCGTGCGCGAGCCACTCCGCCGGGGCATGATTCGCGCGAATGCCGCTTCGGCCAAACCTGTCCAGGTGCCCGTCGGCGAGGTGTTCGCGTATATCTGGAAGAATATTGGCACCTTCGTTTGTCACAACATCGGGTTCGCCATGATGTCGTTCATCGGCTACGCCGCCGCCGCTTGGATTCCGACGTTTTATGCTCGCGTTCATGGATGGACGCCGGCCGAAATCGGGACCCGCTATGGAATTGTCGTGATCATCTTCGGCACGTCGGGCATCATCTTCGGTGGCCACTTTGCGGGGATGCTGGCGAAGCGAGGTTACCGCGACAGCAAGATGCGCGCGGCATTCATCGCCGCCCTGTGTCACTTGCCCTTTGGACTGGCGTTTCCGTTGATGCCAAACGTCTGGATGGCATTTGCACTCATGATACCCGCAAAATTCTTCGCCGCGATGACCTTCGGTGTCGGTCCCGCGGCGATCCAAGAGATGATGCCCAACCAGATGCGAGGATCCGCCTCGGCCGTCTACCTGTTCGTGGTCAACCTTATCGGCATCGGATGCGGTCCCCCCGCCGTTGCGGCATGCACACAATATTTGTTCGAGGACGAATTGCGCGTCGGTCATTCCCTCGTGCTAATGGGTACGGTCGCGTGCTTCACGTCAATCCTCTTTCTCGGTCTCGGCCTGGCCAGGTTCCGCCGCAGTCTCGATACCTTGAAAGAATGGCAGGCGGCGAATTAGGAATCCGATTGCCCCATCGGCATGACGCACGCCGGCGAAGAAACGCCGCGCCGGTACCGGTCGTGCCGTTCAGTCGTTGTTGAACCGGAAGTGAACGAACACGCGGCCGAAGTTCTTGCTGTCCTTCTCGATCCGGTGATACAGCTTCTTGATGTGCGGCTGTTCGAGGAAGCGCAGCACTTTCTTCTTGAGCTGCCCGCTTCCCTTTCCGGGGATGATCTCGACGAGGGCGATCTTCTTCGATACGGCGTCGTCGATGATGCGGTTCAGCTCGCGCTCGAGCATGCGCTGGTCGTTGTAGATGTCGTGCAGGTCGAGCTTTAGCTTGGCCACTCTCCCTATCCCCCGTACCCGTGACGGGGCAGGCCGTGGCCGCCGGAGAACCATACGGACTTGGGCCCGAGGAGGGCCTCGATTTCATCGACCAGGGATTTCGACGGGGCGGCGAGGCAGGCGCTCGAGGCATGCACGACTATCTCGGTGTTCGTGTCCGAGGCGCAGTGAAGGAACACGTCGCAGTTACCGCGATGCGTGTCGCCCACGATTTCCGCGAGGCGATCCATGAGGGTCTTGTCGTTCCCCTGGCCATTGATCTTGATGTGGATCGCCCGCGTGAGCCGGCCGGGAACCTCGTCGATGGGGATGACATCGATCGCGATGAGGCCGGGCTCGTCGTTGCGGTAGTTCACCTTGGCGCGGATGGCCACGACGGACTCGGGCTGAATCAGCGCGGCGTCTCTCTCGTAGGTATCGTTGAACACAGTGATCTCCTGCGGCCCCTCGAGCGTGTCCAGCGTGATGAACGCCATGCGTTTCCCGTTGGCCGTCTGGTGGATTTTCACCGTCGAGATCATGCCGCCGAGCGCGGTCTCCTGGTTGTCGGGCATCTCGGGCAGGTCGACCGCGCGGAATGGGCAGAAGCGATACAAGGTCTCGGCGTAGCGCGCGAGGGGATGGCTCGTGACGTAGAGGCCGAGGATTTCCTTCTCGTAGGCAAGGAAGACGTGCTCAGGCCAGGGCGGCACCTCGGGCTTCGGGTACGCGACCGCGGCGCTCTCCCCATCGCCATCGAGCGCGTCGAACAGCGACGACTGGCCCGCCGCGCGGTCGCGCTGGCTGCGCTGGGCGGCGGCGAGGGCGGAATCGAGCGCGGCGTCGACCTGGGCGCGGGTCCATCCGGTGCCGTCGAATCCCCCGGCCTTGTTTAGGCTTTCGATCAAGCGCCGGTTGACCTGGCGTCCCTCGATGCGCGCGCAGAAGTCGTAGATGTCCGCGTAGGCCCCGTTGGCATCGCGTTCCTCGACGATGGTGCGGGCCGGGCCGTCGCCGACGTTTTTCACGGCGATCAATCCGAAAACGATGTCGCCGCCGGACACCGCGAAGCGCAGGCGGCCGCGGTTCACGTCGGGGGGCAGCACGCGAATGCCCACGCGGCGGCATTCCTCGACGTACATGGCGACCTTGTCGAGGCTCCCCGATTCGGTGGTGAGCAATGCGGCCATGAATTCCGCCGGGTAGTTCGCCTTGAGGTAGGCCGTCTGGTAGGCGACAAAAGCGTAGGCCATGCTGTGCGATTTGTTGAAACCGTAGCCCGCGAAGGTCTCGATCATGTCGAAGAGTTTCACGGCGAGATCGGAGCCGATGCCGTTGGCCTTGCATCCGTCGACGAATCGCGAACGCTGCTGCGCCATCAGGTCGGCCTTCTTCTTGCCCATCGCGCGCCGCAGGATGTCCGCCTGGCCCAGGGTGAAGCCCGCCAGGGCCTGCACGATCTGCATCACCTGTTCCTGGTACACGATGATGCCGTGGGTCTCGCACAACAAAGGCTCGAGCAGGGGATGGCCGTATTTTATCTTGTCCGGGCTGTGCTTGTTCGCGATGTACGCGTCGATGAACTGCATCGGGCCGGGGCGGAATAACGCGACGAGCGCGCAAATCTCCTCGAGATTCTCGAGCCCGATGCGCCGCGCGAGGTCACGCATTCCCGAACTTTCCAACTGAAAAATGCCGGTCGTCTTTCCAGATCGGAGGAGTTCATAGGTCTTCTTGTCGGAGGTCTCGATGTTGTCGATGTCGATATCGACCCCGTGGTTCTCGCGAATCATGCGCACGGTGTCGTGGATGACCGTCAGCGTCTTCAGGCCGAGGAAATCCATCTTGAGGAGGCCGACTTCCTCGAGACTCTTCATGTCCACCTGGGTCGCGATGCCGGAGTCGTCGCCCGCCGCCTTAAATAGCGCCACGTGGTCGGTGAGGGGTTGATCGCTGATGACGACGCCCGCCGCGTGGATACCGCAGTTGCGGATCGTGCCCTCGAGGCGCTGGGCGATGTTCCAGAGCCGTCCGGTCTGCGGGTCTTTGTCGACGAGTTCCCTCAGTTCCGGGACGTCCTGGTACGCCTTGTCGAGCGTCATCTTGAGTTCGTTTGGGATGAGTTTCGCAAGCCGGTTCACGTCGGCCAACGGCATCCCGATGACTCGGCCCACGTCCCGCACCACCGCCTTCGCGAGCATCCGGCCGAAGGTGATGATCTGGCCGACGTTTGCCTCGCCGTATTTTTTCTTGACGTAGTCGATCAGTTCGCCGCGCCGTTCGTAGCAGAAGTCGATGTCGAAGTCGGGCATCGACACGCGCTCGGGATTCAGGAACCGCTCGAACAACAGGTTGTAGCGGACCGGCTCGATGTTCGTGATGGTGAGCGCGTAAGCCACGATGCTTCCCGCGCCCGAGCCGCGCCCGGGACCGACGGGGATTCCTTGGGTGCGCGCGTAATTGATCAGGTCCCAGGTCACGAGAAAGTAATCGACGAAGCCCATCTGCTCGATCACGCCGATCTCGAAGTCGGCGCGGTCGCGATAGAGCGCCGGGGCGGGATCGCCGTAGCGTTTCTTGATGCCCTCGGCGACCAGTTCGCGCATATACGACGCCGGCGTGTGGCCCGCAGGCGGCTTGTACTGCGGGATCAAATGCTTATGCAGCGGCAGCTCGACGTTGCAACGCTCCGCGATCATCTCCGTGTTTGCCACGGCCTGCGGCCACTGCTTGAAGAGCGTCCTCATCTCGTCTGGGCTTTTAAAGTACACTTGGTCCGTGTTGAACCGGAACCGGTTGGGATCGTCGAGCGTCGTGCCCGTCTGGATGCACAATAGCGCCTCGTGCGGCTTGGCGTCTTCCTTCGTGACGTAGTGGCAATCGTTTGTCGCGATCAACGTGAGGCCGTGGTCCTCGGCCAATTGCGCGAGCAGGGGATTGACCCGGCGCTGCTCCTCCATGCCGTGGTCCATCAACTCGATCAGGAAGCGGTCTTTCCCGAAAATCGAGACATACTTCTCGATCGCCGCGTTCGCCGCGTCCATGTTGTTGTCGAGCAGGAACTGCGGGACCTCGCCCGCAAGGCACGAACTGGTGGCGATCAATCCCGCGCTGTATTTCGCGATCAGCTCGTCGTCGACGCGCGGCTTGTAGTGGAAGCCCTCGGTGTACCCGAGCGAGCTCAGCTTGCAGAGGTTGTGGTAGCCCTCCTCGTTCTCGCAGAGCATCAAGAAATGAAAATAGTTCCCCGAGCGCGTCGATCGGTCCGTCCGGACCGTCTTCGCGAGATAAAGTTCCGAGCCGATGATCGGCTTGATGCCCGCCTCCTTGGCGGCCTTATAGAACTCGACCGCCCCGAACAACACGCCGTGGTCTGTGATCGCGCACGAACTCATCCCGAAGTCGCGGCACTTCTGCAACAACTCGTGAATCTTGCAAGCCCCATCGAGCACACTGTATTCCGTGTGACAATGAAGGTGACAAAAACCCGCGCTCATGCAAGGTACTCCAACAATAAATCCAGTGCCCGATCGGCAGTCTGACGCTTAATCGCGTCCCGGTCGCCAGCGAACACCCGATGTTCCGCCCGCGTCCCCGAGAACCCCGCCACCGCCATGTGGACCAAGCCCACGGGTTTCTCCGCAGTGCCGCCGCCCGGTCCGGCGATACCCGTGACCGCCACGGCAATGTCCGCCCCAAGACCGCGCCGTGCACCCTCCGCCATCTCCCGCGCCACGATTTCGCATACCGCGCCGTGGTCTCGAAGAGACTCGGGCCGCACGCCAAGGACGGATTCCTTTACCGAATTTGCGTAGGCCACCACACCGCCGAGAAAATAGGCCGAGGCGCCCGCCACGTTCGTCAACCGGTGCGCGATCAGGCCTCCGGAACAGGATTCGGCGGTCGCGACCGTCCAGCCGCGCTCGCGCAATCGCAGGCCAATCATCTCTTCCGGTAACACGGGTCTCCCTCCACAGCGGCGCTACCGTAGCATCCGTTTACCCGTTTGGCAAGCGTGGGATTCCCCGTCGAAACCCGGGATTGCGTAAGTCGCTGCCGCACAGTGGCCTACGTGGACGCAAGATCGCGCCGGCTCCAATTCCAAGCGTAGCGGGGATGAATTCAGGACCCTATTGTCGCGCTCGCTCCCGGAGTTTTCGCATCGAGCGCCGGAATGCTCGATATGTCCGCGTTTCCCCATTTCCGGGAATAATCCGTCATTGTGTACTACGCTCTCCATGTGTCTATGGTAAAATCATGCTGTCTCGACGGGGGTGCTCACAAAGCCCGTGTCTAGGCAAGATTGCGGCTGGACAGGTTCCGCCCGGTCTGTTAGAATCTTTAGTATAGAGTTAATAAGGACTTACGTCGATGGCGGCGGGTACTTCGCGATGTGCTGCGGAAGACTCTTGACAGCCCGGACGAACGCCCGGGGTCGTTGTAGCGGTCGAAGGCTCGCCCAGCTTCGGGGGAGTCCAGCAATTCATGGGAGGGCCAGATTCCGTGCAGCATGGCCGACGAACCCGAAGGCGCCACGCTCGAGGATTTACGTTGATCGAGGTCGTGATGGCCTTGGGGATACTCCTGATTGTCATCGGCATTGGGGCCGAAGTACTGGTCAGCTACTATATCGCGATCGACATTACGCGGCAACGGACGGCGGCCGTCCACGACTGTATCTCGGTGCTCAACGAAATGCGCCAAGTCCGTTCCGACAATCCCGGCGCGTTTCCCGGTCCCCTGGTGGACAAATGGCCCCAAGGCACGGTTTTGGAAGACGTATCCGCTTCGCCATCGGAAAAAAAGGTCCGGTCACTGCCGGGCGAAAAACTTACCGTTCTGTATCTCGACGCGAATGGAGACCGGTTGGTGGGCGACCCGACGACATCCAACAATCCGCTCCAAGTGAGGGTGACGTGCACCTGGGCGACCACGACGACCGGGCGGATCGGCACGGCCTCCGTCTGCACGATATTCACCAACGAATGAGAAACGGCGCCTTCGATATTTGGGGCGGGAGGAAGCCCGGCCGTTGTATGGCGTCCACGCCGGGTTTTTCGCTGCTCGAGTTGATGATCGTCACGGCGACGTTGTCGGTCGTTTCCTTGATTGGATATGCGGCGATGCAAAACGCGGCTTCGTCCGTGAATGTTTCCACCGCGAAGTCCGAGGCGATGACCGAGGCCCGGGATGTTCTTGCCGCGATAACGGCCGAATTGCAGCTCGCCCGGAAAAACAACCCCGCGACTAGCGACTATTACGCCCGGATCAACGTCGATCCCGCCAGGCACAGCCCCATCGAGATTGTATTTCAAGTCCCGACCGACAACACGGGGGACAATTTCTCGTCCCCCATCACGTTTAGACACGTGGACGAAGACCTCAACGGTAACGGCCTGCTGGATCTGGGGGAGGATGTGGCGATTGCCGACGGCGCGTTGAATCGATCGGTCCTCCGCCTGCAAGAGTCGCCCGGTCCCGATGGAGAACCCCTCTTGTTGTCGCGGCCGCTCGCGGGAGCGAATAACATAAGCGATGTCGATTTTCGCCTCGACGGCAACACGTTGGCGATTTCGGTCACGGCGACCCGCGTAGTACCGGGCTCCCGTTACCTGGACAAGGCGACCCAGCAAATTCGCGACGTGCGCATTTCCGAGTTCCTGTCCGGCCGCGTGTATTTGAACAACTAGACCCAGGAGCGCCATTCGATGGAATTGGGCAAGAGGCAGTCGCTCTCCGAGTCGAGCGGGGTCGCCTTGATCCTCGTCGTCATTGCGAGCTTTGCCATCCTCACGGCGGCGGCCCTCATCGTCACGCGGCTCCACGAAGTCAAGAGAAGTTCCGATTCGGCAATGCATCGCGCCATTGCCGACGAGGCGTTGAAGGCCGGCATCGACGTCGCCATATCCCGCGTTTGGCATCGGTTTCGCGTTTCCACCCAACCGGACGAGGATGGCCTCGTGATACGGCTGGCCAACGTCGAGTCGTATCGCAAGTTCCTCGACGATGAGATCGTACGCAACGGCGAAACCCGCGCGATGTTGACCGACGGGCAGTCCATCGATCTTGCTGCGGGCGGGGTCGCCGTCACCGCGCTGTCCGTGTCTCGAAATGACGACACGACGGGAACCGTCCTGACGCTAAACGCGACTGCACGCTCCGTCGACGGCGATATCGACTCCGCCGTCCAAACCGTCCGCGTGGGCGGCGAACCCTTCACGGGGTTGGATTTCGCCTTGATGTCGAACCGCTCGACGTGCGTCTTTTGCCATGCCGACGTGCTTCCCGTGGAAATGCTCGACAAGGGCCTGACGCCGATCGATCTTGTCCGGCGGGTGCGCGTCGCGTCCCTCGAGGATTTCTTCGTGGATCTCGACGGCGAGTTCGCCGCGAATTCCACGATCGCGGGCACGTTGTACACCCGGGGCAACATACGAAACCCCGGGGGATCGGCCATCTCCGCCGACCAGTTGGCCGGCAGTACCCTGGGCGCATACAAGCTCCGCGAGGGAACCGACAAACTCGAATTCGACGTGAACGGCGACTTGATTGAAGTCTCCTTCACCGAGACGGACGTGAACGAGGAAGGCGCGTTGTCGCGCTTCGGCAACCTGTACGTGGACTACCCGGTCGACGAGGCCGACATGGCCGATGGACAGGTCCCCACGGCATTTCCCCCCGCGTTTCCCGACCCCGACGGCGACCGGCTCGTCAGCGACGACGAATACGCGAACATCGCCGCGAACGTCAACGGGCGCGTTACCGGCGGCATCGCGCTCGGGGTCGCGAACGGGACCACCTACGCGGGCGGGGACCTTCCCATTGTGCCGGACGCGAACACCATGGTCGGCCTCAACGATGGGGAACATTCGGGTAACTTGTTCTTGGTTGGGACGCAATCCAATCCTATCGAATTCTCGCGCGCGGACTCGAGTACTCCCGACGAAGACGGCAAGGCGGGCACCGTCGCCATCGACGGGGACCTCGTCATCAAGGGTACGGTCAAGGGAAAGGGCCAGCTGTATGTTCGCGGCAACGTCTATATCGTGGGGGACCTCACGTATGCCGACGAACCCGGGAAATTCGGGGAGGCGAATGACGGAACCGAAAACGGCCTGGCCATCACGCCCGGCGGCAATATCCTCATCGGCGATTTCCTGACCCGTCGCGGAAAGAACGACGATGGGGCATTCGGGGCCTTTACCGCGCTCGAGGTCGACTATCGCCTCGCCGACAAGGAGCTCTCGACCACCGACGGCTCCCAACGGGTCGATGTCGGGTATTTCGCCGACAATGTCGTCGATCCCGGCCTTCCGTCGATGCTGGCACCCACGGACCCGGATTTCGACCTGCTGCACGACGAGGACATCACCAGTTTCGCCACGTCGGAGATGATGCTGTTCAACCAAGACGAATTCATCGAGACCGAGGCGAACCCGGATTATGTACCGCGCTATTATCAGATGCGGCCCGGGGCCCCCGTATGGGCCTTCGATCCGTTACCCTCGAACGCGCAACAATACACGATACGGTACAACGATCCACTCGCCCGGCAACTGGATGGAAATCACCTCGACAAGACGAACGCGGTCGTGATGAGCCTCACGCCGAAGAACGGCTGGGTGACCGAGGACCAGCTGCGGCGGTTTTGGTTCATGGACGAGCAATATCGCCCGGACTTGGGGCGTCCGTTTACCATTGACGCATTCCTCTATACCAACAACGCGATTATCGGCATCATGCATTCAAAGAGCCGCCACAACTCGAATACCTACGGAAGGCTGGTCTTACGCGGCGCGATGATCGCCAGGGATTTGGGGGTCTTGGCGCCCGGCGACGATCAATACCTCCCCCGCAAGGGGATGTCGTTATACCGCGACCCGCGCATTTCCGACTTCGTCCGAATCGAAAACACGGAGAAAGTCGTCTTCGAGCGGCGGGTCTTTCGCAAGACCGCAGCGGGCTGAGCTCGCCGGAAGTACACGCGGCCGATTGGCCGAAGTGGGATTAGATTCCCGCTCCCTGGCCGTGGATGCCGCATTCCTTGTCGTTGTCGATGGCGTTGAACCAACGCCAGCGGCCGGCCCGCTTGTCTTCCCAAGGCTTGGTTGGCGTCGAGCAGATGACGCACCCGATGCTGGTGTAACCCTGATCGTAAAGAGCGTTCATCGGGACGCGATTCTCGGCGACATAAGCGCGCACTTGGGCCTCGTCCCAGTCGGCCAAGGGGGCCAGCTTGACGATGGTCCCCCATTCCTCCTGGACGAACTGCGCCTTGGGGGTCGCGCCGCGCGTCTCGGAATGGTCCCGGCGCAGGCCGGTAATCCACACATCGACGGTACGCAACGCGCGAATATTCGGCTCGACCTTCCGCACTTGGCAGCAAAACTCCTGCTTCGCCTTGGTGTCGAAAAACAGGTAGAGGCCATGCTGGTCGACCATTTTCTTGAGACGGGAGGGCTCCGGCTGGAACCGTTCGACCTCGATGCCATACCGGCGTTCGACTTCCTCGATCAGCGCGTAGGTCTCGGGATGCAGGCGTTGGGTGTCGATGGTCATGACGCGCATGCCCGGCGCGATCCGGCTGGCCATGTCGATCATGACGCATCCGGTGTCCTGGAAGCTGGTGATGATTCCCGCCCGTTCGCCGTGGCGGGTGTAGGCCCACGCGATAAGGGCCTCGGGATCCATCGCGTTCAGCTCATCGAGGAGCGCCTGATCTTCCGTGATTGCGGTTTCCATTGGCCGTCCTTGCGGCAGAACTGGTACCCTGCCCATACCTTGTGGATTATATGCCCAGACCACGAATCCGCCGAAAATCCGTGGCGCATCCGCCGGACTTCCGGCAATCCTCAAATAGCATGACATAGATTATCATGTCAATCAATTATAGGCGTTAGAGGGAAGGAAATTAACAAATATTCAATATTTAGGCCAATATACGATACTCATATACACGACTTTGTTACTCATGTATATGGTCTAGCGGGCCGTGAATACTCAGAGACGAGGAAGTGAAGGCGCGATGCCTGGGGGGTGTTCGAGCAAATGCAACGGCAGCGGGCGCGATTACGTAAACTGCGCGAATAGGTTCGCAGGGGGTGGCAAGAGATTCCCCCCCTCTCGATGGGAAAGAGGGGGGCATGGCTGAATCTGGCACTATAACGCATGTTCCATATATCTACTTTAATGTTAATATAGAACTTCGGAAAATCCATGTTCCCGATTCGAATCGTCCTTTCGCGCCCCGGGTTCACGACTGTGTGCTGGCAGTTTGCCGGACATTGCAGCGCGTGAATATTTTTCTTGACGGATCGGCGGTCGCTATTTACGAATGACGCATGAGCACGCGCTTCGTGTCCGTCGACCGTGGTCAACCGCTCTTGTTGCCTCCTGATCTCCGGGATTGGGTCCCCGAGGACGGTTTGGTGCATTTCGTCATCGAGGCGGTGGAGAGCTTGCCCGAGCGCGAGTTCCATGTGAACGCGCGCGGTCCGGGCTGCGGGCGATATCCGCCCCCGATGATGCTGACGTTGCCAATTTATTGTTACGCC
>CANKTP010000051.1 GCA_947486375.1 Candidatus Hydrogenedentota bacterium
TGCGAGAAGGTGTCGATGACGTCGTCAAACTGGTGGACGTTCTCGGCCTCCATGTGGCGGCGCACCTCGGCCTCGCGTTTTTCCTGTAGCGATTCCTGTGGCATGGGCGTTCCTTTCGGTTACGGATTGGGACTCGCCAAACTATACACGCCCGCTGCCGCGCGCGTCACGCCCCGCCGATTTTGTACACTGGACTGCGGCGAGCAAGTCGCGAGGAATCCCGCTGCATGAACCTGTTTGGAGTTACCCCGGAGAAGGACACCGCATTGCGCGTCCGCATGGCCGCATGCGGGATCGCCGAGACGGACCTCGAGGAAAAGTTCATCCGCTCCGGCGGCCCCGGCGGCCAGCACGTCAATACCTCCGCCACCTGCGTCTACCTGCGGCATCCCGCCTCGGGGCTCGAGGTGAAGATGCAGCAGGCGCGCTCGCAGGCCCTCAACCGCTTCTACGCCCGCCGGCGATTGTGCGAGCTAATCGAGGCCCAACGCGGCGACGCCGGCACCCCCGAGGCCCGCCGAATCGCGAAAATCCGCAAACAAAAGGAACGCCGAAGGCGCCGCGGCAAGGGGTAATTCGGGGACGGGCTACGAATTACGCGGGCCGGATCCGTGGCGCTGCACTGTATCCACGGGCGTAATTCGTAGCCCGTCCCCGAATTACCCCCTCTGTTTCAGCCACGCGATCAACTTTTCCGGGTGGTCCGTCTGGATGCCGTCCGATTTCCATGCCACGGCCTGCTCCCAGCAGGTGGGGTCGCTCTCGTCCACGATGACCGCCGCCCCCGCCTTGTGGCAGGTCTCGACGAAACTCGCCGAGAATTGGTCCCACACCGACGCGATGACTGTGGGCCGAAACTCGTCGATGACCTTCGCCAAGCGTTTCTCCGGGCCGGGGTACGGCATCGGGATGCACTCGGGACATTGCGCCGCCACCTCGCGAAGCTTCGTCGGCCCGGCATACCAGATGACATGCCGCTCCATGCCGCGCGCCCGGATTCGCTCGATCAACGGCGCGACCTCGGCGTCCTTCAGGTCCAGATACACGCCGATCTTACCCCGGCACAAGTCGAGGATTTCGTCGAAGGTGGGGATGCGCTCGTCTTTCCATTCCGGGCCGATCCGCGATCCGATGTCCAGCGCCTTCAACTGCGCCAGCGTGAAATCCCTGACTTTGCCCGTGGTCCCGTCCGCGCAATAGCTGTCCACCGTGGCATTGTGGACACTCACGAACTGCCCGTCCTTCGTCGTCCGCACATCGATCTCGACAAAGTCGCACCCGAGCTCGATGCCCCGGCGGTAGGCCGCCAGCGTGTTCTCCGGCGCCTCCTCGTGCGCGCCCCGGTGCGCCACCACATAGACCCCATGCAACGGCGGCGGCGGCGCGGGTTTGTCCCCGGCCGCCAGGATGCAGGCTAACGCAAGACCAAAAAGCATGTGCCTCGTGGATGGACGATTTGAACCGGCTCCGCCAGGGGAGATGGCGACATCGCCTATTTTTCCCAGCGCCCCGAAGGGGCAAACTACGTCAGCCCAGGGCAACGCCCTGGGTTTCGAACCCGGATGAAATTAAAGCCCCAACGGGGCGGCCCAATCATGCTTGACCCCGCGGCCGCACGATCAAAAGCAACACTCTTTCGCGGTCGTTGGCGTTAGGCGGCCTAGTACCGGTACATCTCCGGCTTGAACGGCCCGTCGACCGGAATGCCCATGTACTCCGCCTGCTTCGCCGTCAGCTCGGTCAAGTGTACGCCAAGCTTATCGAGGTGCAGCCGCGCGACTTCCTCGTCCAGCTTCTTGGGCAATGTGTACACCTTGCCAATCTCGTATTTCCCCGGCTCCGTCGCCAGCGCAATCTGCGCCAGGGTCTGGTTCGTGAACGAGTTCGACATCACGAACGACGGGTGGCCCGTCGCACAGCCGAGGTTGACCAGGCGGCCGCGGGCGAGCATGACAATCGCCTTGCCGTCGGGGAACACAAACTTGTCCACCTGCGGCTTGATGTTGAGCTCCTTGATGTCCTTGCGCTGCTCGAGCCAAGATATCTGGATTTCCGAGTCGAAGTGCCCGATGTTGCAGACGATCGCCTCGTCCTTCATCGCCGTCATGTGCTCGCCGGTGATCACGTCGCAGCAACCGGTCGCGGTGACGAAGATATCGCCCCGCGCCGCCGCGCGGTCCATCGTGGTGACCTCGTAGCCTTCCATCGCGGCCTGAAGCGCGCAAATCGGGTCAATCTCCGTGATCATGACCCGCGCGCCGAGGCCCTTCATCGCCTGGGCGCAGCCCTTGCCCACGTCGCCGTATCCGGCCACCACGACGACCTTCCCTGCGACCATCACGTTGGTCGCGCGCTTGATGCCGTCCGCAAGCGATTCGCGGCAGCCATAGAGGTTGTCGAACTTCGACTTGGTGACCGAGTCGTTCACGTTGATCGCGCGCGTCAGCAGTTTCCCGTCTTTCATCATCTGGTACAAGCGATGGACGCCGGTGGTCGTCTCCTCGGAAACGCCGATCCAGTCCTTCACCACGTTCCGCCAATGCGAGGGCTCGTCCGCGTGGATCTTGTGCAACAGGGTGTCGATGATGCGGATTTCATCGTTCTCTTGGCTAATCGCGGGGAGCTTGCCGTGCTTCTCGTAATGCACCTCGAAGTCCACGCCGCGATGAATCAAGAGCGTCGCGTCCCCGCCGTCGTCGACGATCAATTGCGGCCCGCGCCCGTCAGGCCAGGTCAGCGCCTGATACGTACACCACCAGTAGTCCTCGAGCGTCTCGCCCTTCCACGCATACACGGGCAGGTCCGCCGCCGCGATGGCCGCCGCCGCATGGTCCTGCGTCGAGTAGATGTTGCAGCTCGCCCAGCGCACGTCCGCCCCGAGCGCGTCAAGCGTCTCGATCAGCACGGCCGTCTGGATCGTCATGTGCAGCGATCCCGCCACCCGCAGACCCGCGAGCGGCTGCTGCGCCGCGTGGCGCTGCCGCACGGCCATCAGTCCCGGCATCTCCTTCTCGGCGATGTCGATTTCCTTGCGGCCCCACTCGGCCAAATGAATATCGGCGACGCGGTATGCGAGCGCCCGGTCGTTTGTCGTGACTGCCATTTGAATCGTGCTCCTCGATCGATGTGCGGCGGGGGAAGCTCAGTTCCGCACCAGCCTGCGTTTCATGTTGCTCTTCAAGATACTCACGGCCCGGCTGCGCGGGACCACGCGGCGCACCGCGTTAATCATCGCGGAATCCTTCGCGAGGACCACCGTCTTCCGGCCAAGTCCCTCGAGCGTGATCCGCGCGATGTACTCGGCGGTATCGGCATTCCGGTAGGCCTTCTTGCACTCTTCCTCGGTAAAGCCCTCGACCGCCAGGAACTCGGTCGCGGTCGCCGCAGGACATATCGTGACCACGTCCACCCCCGTGCCCTCGAGCTCGCTCGACAGCGCCTCGCCCAATGACAGGTCGAAGGCCTTCGTCGCGCCGTAAACCGCCTCGTACGGGCAGGCCACGATGCCCAGGCCCGACGACACCATGACAATCGCCCCGCGCTTGCGCTCGAGCATCGCGGGAACGTACGCCCGCGACAACAACGCCGGCGCGATGCAGTTTAGCTTGATCATCTCCGCCATCCGCTCGGGCCGTTTCGTCTCGAAGGCCCCGCCGTCGCCAAAGCCGGCGTTGTTCACCAGGATGCCCACGGGAATGTCCTTCGTCGCCTCAAGCAGCCGCTCCGCGCAATCCTCGCGCGACAAATCGAACGCCACGCAACGAACATCCACCTTGTGCGCCCGGGTCAGTTCATCGCGCAAGGCCTCGAGCCGATCCTGCCGCCGCGCCACCAACACGCACGAAACCCCCTGCGCCGCGATTTGCCGCGCAAACTCGGTCCCGATGCCCGCCGAGGCCCCGGTCACCAGCGCGTATCCGCCGTATTCCTTGAGGTTTTTCATGCACAAACTCCCGTTTCAGCCCGCAAGTATAGCGCAAAACGGTGAGGATGTCATTTGCAGTTTTCCGGACGGAATGTGCGTAAGAAACGACAATATGGACAGTTGGACGTACATCGTCAAACCGTTTCGTATTCAGCGATCGCCGGGCGCACACATAGGTGCGCCCCTACATTTGGCCGTCGTGCGGGAACCCCCGGCAATTGGCAGACCGTAGGGGCGCACCTATGTGTGCGCCCGGCGATGTGGCGGTGTTCGGACTAATTCCCGCCGATCTGTGCGGCGAAAAAATTCTCCGCCGGTATCGGCGCATCGCAAAGCCGCCGCAACATCGCCAGCTGCCCCGCGTGCGTCATCGCGTCGGCGAGCGGACCTTGGAGCAGCCGGAGGGCGGTCTCGCGCATCAGGGCATCCGCGTCCGCAAGGGCCGAGTCGAGATCGACTCGGATCGAACGAAATCGTTCGCGCTCTTCCTCCCAATCGGCAATCGCCGTGCGCGGCAATCTTGGGCCGTCGTCGCCGCGGAGCTTCTTCACGGCGAACGACAATACATCGCCCATGTGCGCCAGAATCTCGACCGGCGTCCGCACCCCCTTGCCCGCCGAAAACGCCGCGTACGTCGAAGGCGCCCCGTCGAGCGCCTTGGCCGTGCGATAGTCGAGCGACGCCACGAAGTGACGGAGCAGTGCGGCATCGATTGCCGGGTCGGTCATGGGACTACCTCCTTCATTCATTGTCCGCCGGGAACGCACGATCACGGATTATCGCACGAAGCGCGTTCCCGCAAAGCGGAATCGGGTTCTCGCGATTGGAGTACAATCGATTCGGGATACAGCACCCGTGGACGGGGCGAAGCGCCACCGGGTATGACGAAAGGCGAAACAAATATGGCCAGGCTGGCGTTGCTTCTATCGTTCGCGCTGGGGTTGACGGCCGCGGCGGCGCAGGAGGCGATTCGATATACGGCGACCGCCGCGGACCTCGCGCCTATCGGCGCCGAACGCCGGGCGGACCTCGCCGCGAATCCGCACGCGAAATCGGCCACCGAGTTGAACGCCTTAATACCAGAGACGGAAGTCATCGAACTCGACAATGCGATCGCGAACGCCGCGCCCGGGGAGACACTCCGGGTCATCGCGTGGAACACCGAGCGCGGACGCCACTGGCGAGACTGCGTCCGGCTCATCCAGGAGCACCCGGACTTGCAAAATCCCGACGTCATTCTCCTGGGCGAGATGGATCTTGGGATGGCGCGGTCGGCCAACGAACACACCACGCGCGAGATGGCCCTTGCCTTGGGCATGAACTACGCCTATGGGGTCGAGTTCCTCGAGTTGACCGGCGGCGAAAAGGAAGAACGCGAACGGCATCCGGGCGAGAACTCGCTCGGCTACCACGGCAACGCCATCTTGTCGCGCTACCCCATGAAGAATGTGCGGATGCTGCGGTTCCCGGGAATCGAGTATTGGTACGCGAACTACCAGAAACGGCTTGGCGGGAGGAACGCCCTTCTAGCCGAGATCGTGACGGGCGGCAAGACGCTGACCCTTTGCTCGACCCACCTCGAGAGCGTGCGGGGAGAGACCGCGCTACGCCTTCGACAAGGAGAAATGATCCTTCGCGAGATCGAGGAACACGGAGGCGGCATGCCCGTCATTTTCGGCGGCGACCTCAACGCCCGGCCCGATGAACCCGTAATAGGCGCCTTGCGCTCCGCGGGGTTTCTTGTGGATGAGGCCAACGATCTCGCGACCTTCACCGCCCAGCGGTTGCAAGACGGGCGCGTCACGCTCTGGGGGGCGCACATAGACTATCTTGCGGTGCGCGGCCTCGATATTGCACGGGATCCGTCACCGCCCGCGGTCGTCGTGGCGGCATATCCACCGGGGCCCGGCGAGAAATTACTCGGCGATCATGCGGCGGTCGTGGTCAACGTGAAGACGCTGCGGTAACCCGGACTGCTACTCGAGCCCGAGCGACTTCATCATGTTCAGCGCGATCTCGGTGTTGTCGATCGTCCCCTTGAACGCCTCCGCCCCCGGGCCCGCCGCCCAGGCATGGACATCGACGCCGCTGTGCGCCGCCGAGCCCATCTTGTATACAGAGGGCTGCTTGTAGTCCGGGCTGTCCCGCGGCACGTCCTTCATGGCCTCGCGGTCCTGGCCCGGCCCGGTCCCGAAGGTGATTATGTCCTTCGCGCCGCCGGGGGCCTCGGTCGTGAACAAGGCGTCGCCGCTAATCTCGATGCCTGCGTACCCGTTGATCGCGAGGCCGCCGGTCTCGTGGTCTGCCGTGACAACGACAAGCGTCTCCTTCGCGTTCGCCGTGAGGTCGAGGCCCGCCTGGACAGCCTTGTCAAAGGCGATCAAGTCGGTGATCGTCAGCTTCGCCTGGTTCGCGTGCGACCCGTGGTCGATGCGCCCCCCCTCGACCATCAGGAAATATCCCCTTGGGTTGCGGCTGAGGACCTTGATCGCCAACTCCGTCATCTCCGCGAGCGACGGCTCGCCCCAGGTGTCGTTCGCCCGTTGGACGTCGTAGTTCATCATGCCGGGCTGGAACAGCGCCAGCACCTTGCCCGGGTCGCCGCCGCCGCTGACGAGCGTCATCGTCTCGTCGAACTCGGCCTGGTTCTGAATATACCGGTATCCCTTCGCCTTCGCCTCCGCGATCAGGTCGCGCCCGTCCATGCGTTTGCTCGTGCCGCCGGTCTCGGGATCCGCTGTCCCCTTGGGAAGGAAGAACTCGCGGCCGCCGCCCATGACCACGTCCACTTGCCCATAATCGATCAATTGGTCCGCGATATTCGACTCGAGGGCACGGCTTCCGATATGGGCATAGAAACACGCCGGCGTCGCGTGGGTCACCGTCGTCGTGGTGACGACCCCCACGGACTTGCCCGCCTTCTTCGCCTTCTCCAAGATCGTCTCGAGCGTATTGCCGCCGGGATCCTGCCCAATCATCAAGGCGTTGGTCTTGTGCCCCGTCGCGAATGCCGTGGCCGACGCGGCGCTGTCCGTCACCATCGTGTTCGAGCAAAACGTCCGCACGATCGCGACTTGGTCGAACTCGTCCAGCGCGAGTTTCCCGTCCCGGGCGTTTCCTTGGTAGATGCGCGCGGCCGTCACGGCGGCCTGGCCCATCCCGTCGCCGACGAACAAGATCGCGCTCGGGGCATCGGCGGCGAAAGCGCACGCGCAGTGGATACTCGCCAGGATTGCCGTGATGCGCCGGATTTTCATGGTGCTTCCTTCCGAATGCGTGGGTTGGACGGACCCGTGAAAATTCCAACGGGCGCCGAAGATGACAGTGCATGCCGGCCCGAAACGCTGCCGGCCCATGGGACCCGTATTCTCTCGCCTTCGACGGGAACGCCCCTTGGGCGCGTCCATGACTCCGCGAGTCTAACGGATTCATCACCGGCGGATCGAACCCGCCGTCGAGCGATGTTGAAATCGGCGGCGGCGAATAGGATACTACGGGAATTATTAGGGGTGACTCCACTCCAATACACACAGGGAGGGACAAATGCAGACATCGTTGATTATCGAGTCGAATGGCTCGGGCAAGGAAAAACTCGAGAAACTTCTCCAAGAGGGTTGGAACGTGGCGTCGGTGACGCCGAATCACGGCAAGAGCTACAATGACTTTCTCGTGATCTTGGAAAAGAAATAAGCCCCTCGGGTCGCGGACACACCGCGCCTCCGGGAATGCCGCCGCCCGGGGGCCGTCCTAGCGATTTTGGGCCGGCACGGACTCCAGCGCCGCGACAAGCTCTTGGCCGTCGGCGAAGCGATCCGATGCTTTCTTCGCCAGGCATCGGGCCACGATGTCGCTCAACTCCTCCGGCACGCCGGGCAGGACGTCCTTCAGGGCGGCCGGGATAGTGTTGACTTGGTGATACGCCAGGTCACCCTCGGTGAAGGGCGGTTCGCCCGCGATCATCTCGAAGAGCATGATCCCGGTCGAGTACACATCGGCCGCCGCGGACACCTTGTCGCCCCTGACTTGTTCCGGGGCCATATAGCGCCATGTCCCCATGACGGATCCCTCTTGGGTCAAGTTCGAGGCGGAGTCCATCCGCGCCAACCCAAAGTCCATGATCTTGACTTGGTCGGACGCCTTGGCCACCATGACGTTCTCGGGCTTGATGTCCCGGTGAATGATCCCGGCCCGATGCGCCGCGGCAAGGCCCTCCGCGATCTGGCCCGCATACTTCATGGTCTGCTTGATCGAAAGTTTTTTCTTTTTCGAGATGAAGTCGCGCAGGGTGGAACCGTCCACGTATTCCATCGCGATGTAGCTTTCGCCCCATTCCTCCCCAATGTCGTAGACCGCCACCACGTTGGCATGGCTTAGCGCCGCGACCGCGCGCGCCTCCCGAAGGAAGCGCGACTTCAAGTCTTCCGTCTTTTTGAACTTCGACGGTAGAATCTTGAGGGCCACGATCCGGTCCAGCTTCGTGTCCCGCGCCTCGTACACCACCCCCATCCCCCCCTCGCCGAGCTTCCGGACGATTTCGTAACGCCGCGGCTTTGTCGGGGCCATCGTGGCCTGCGCGCCCCGGGCACCCGTCGCGCCCGCCCGCGAAAGCATGTTCGTCTGCGAATCCCCGGAATGAAAAATACTGCTGATCTCGTTGATTTTCTCGAGGCGCCCCGTCACGTCCTTGTAATAATAGTCCACCAACAAGATTTTCTTGTAGATGCCCTTGGCCTCCTCCAGTTGGCCCGCCGACTCGTAGGCCGACGCGAGCCCGTAGAACGTGTCGATATGTTCCGCCACATGGTCCTCGAACCCCGTGAGCGCCTCACGGAAGTGTTCGGCGGCAAGGTTGTACTGGTTCTTTTTCACGAAGCATTCCGCCAGCAACACCACCACCTCGTTACCATGATCCGGGTCCTTCCGGAACGGCTGGAGAAACTTGACGGCCTGGTCGAGGCGGCCGCTGCCAAGGTAGATACGGCCCAGGCCCACCGCAGCCGCGGGCGTCAACACATTGGCCTTGGCGGCCTCGTCGTAAGCCGCCTCCGCCTCGTTCAGCGCGCCCGCCTGCTGGAAGAGCAGGCCGGCCTCGATGAAATTCCCGCTCTCCAGTTGGAGCTGCGCCGCGCGCACCGTGTCCCCAAGTCCCGCCAGCAATTCGCCTGCCTTCTGCTTGAGGCCCGCCTTGTCGTAACATGCCGCCGCCCGCTCGAACAGGTGGACCTCCTCGAAACGCTGCGCCGCCTTCTCGTACTCGCCCGCCTTGTCGTAGTAGTCGCCCGCCTGCTCGTGGTTGCCCAACTGCTCGGCAAGCTCCGCCGCCTGTTGATAATTGCCCGCCTTGGCGTACATCTTCGCCGCGCTCGTCAACTCGTTCTTCGACTCGTACATCCGCGCCGCCGAAAGGTAATCCTTGCACTCCTCGTAGCAACGTGCCGCGCGGATGATGCAATCGTGGACGCGCACGACCTGCAGCCCATTCTCGAAATGGCCTAGGTATATCGTCTCGCCGTCAGTGCCGCAACGGGCCCGCATCACGCGGTCCGTCGACGGCTCGCGGCACAACACGCGGCAATCGAGGTCCCAAATCATCGCCTCGTTGTTCGTGCACACCACGAGCGACTTGTCGTCCCAAAAACAGATGTCCTGGACCACGCAGTCGTTCTTGTGCTCGCGAAGGATCCGCCGATCGTCCAAGTCGTAAATCCGGACCAGGTCCTGCCCCAGGACCAACGCGCAGTATTGGCCGTTCGGGCTCAGGGCGACGCGGGATATCCAATCCTCCGCGTTCTCCTTCCACACCACCTGGCCGAAGTAATCCAAGACATAAAGTTTCCCGTCGCCCGAACCCGCCACGATGTGCCGCTTGGCGTCGTTCACCGCAAGGTGCCAGACTTTGAACTCCGTCTGGTACGTCCACAAGTCCTTGCTGTCGATATCCAGGACCCGGATGTATCCGTCCGTGCAGCCGGCCACAATCATCTTCGCGTCGTCCGCAAAGGCCAGGCCCCGCACCTCGCCCCCAAGCTCGCGCTTCCATAACATCCGGTTCGATGCGTCCAGCATGTAGACGCTGCGCCCCTCCGTACCGACCGCCAGGCGCGAGGCGTCCGGCGTGATCGCCACCGAGCGGCAGCGCACCCCCATCGGAATCCGGAACCGCCACAAAAAAGCCCCCTGCTTGTCCAGCACCACCACCTCGGCGCCCGCCAGGCCCAGCACGATGCGCCCCGACGATTCCGCGACGGCAATGTCCCATACCGCCGACGCGGCCTCATGGTCCAGGACCGGATCGACGCTGAAGGTGTGGCTGAACAACTCCGCCGCCCGCGACAGCGTGTCCTTTCCCCGCGCATACATGCGGGCCGCCTGGAAATAAAGCCGCTTTTCCTCGTAAATACGGCCCGCCTCGACGAACTTGTCGGCCTTGGCGAACAGATCCACGGCACGCTCCGTGTCCCCCATGCGTTCGCAAAACTGCGCGGCGCGCTCGTACAGGCCCAGTTCCTCGCACAGCGACACCGCCTCGCCGTACGATTGCGCCTTGTCGAACGCGTCGATCGCCTCCTCCTTCATCTCCGCCAGCAGGTAGCTCCGCGCCGCCTCGGTATAGATTTCCATCTCGCTATACAGCGCCGCCGCGCGCGCATGCTCGCCCGCCTCCGCGCACAGCCGCGCCGCCAGCTCCTTGCGCCCGTTGTCCTCGTATATCTGGATGGCCTTGTCACGCATCCCGCATCGCGCATAAAGATCCGCGGCAATCCCAAAACGCCCGCCCCGCTCGTAAAGCTTCGCGGCCTCCTCGAGTTCCCCCGCCCGCTCGCTCATCTTTGCCGCGTCGATAAATTTCCCCGCGTCCACGAGCGAGTTCGACGCCCGCGACGGCGCCCCGCTCTTCGCGAACATCAGCGCCGCCTTCTCGTGGTCGCCCGCCACCGTCAGCAATTCGGCCGCCCGCGTGAATTCGCCCGCGCGGGAATAGCATTCGATTGCCAGATCCGGTCGGCCCAGCTTCTCGTGCATCGAGCCGGCCCCCCGATCGTCCCCCGCCTTCAGGTAAAGCGACAGGGCTCTCTTGTACCGGCCCCGACCGGCGAATGCCGTCGCCTTTTGCGCAATTTCCTCGCGGCTACTGGCCATGTCTACACGTTACCGCCATCGGTTATTCCACGAACCCCGTGCTTTCGCTCAAAAGCTCGATCTCTTGGAAATTTAGCAATTCGCCCGCACCCCGGCTAAACGCCGCAAACGGCGCCACGCGGAACACTTCTTGGACCGTGGTGATTTGGCGAATCGATTTTAGCGCCCCGATCTCCGCGATGCTCAAATACGGCGATGACGTCCGCGCCAGGCGCAGCACCTCCGCCGACGACGCCCCGCGCAAATGCGCCGACCGGATTTCCTCGGTCACGCTGAGCACCTCGAAAATCCCCGTGCGACCCTGATACCCCGTGCTATTGCACTTCGAGCACCCCGTCCCGTGGCAAAAGTCGTACTTCTCCGGGTCGAAGTCCCGGATCGGGAACTGCGCCACCAGCCGGGGCTCCGGCGCGATGGACGAACGGCACTCGTCGCATATCTTTCGCACGAGCCGTTGGCACACGATGGTGAATGGCGTCGACGAACGCATGAACATGTCCAATTGGGGACTATTGAGCCGAAGCAACGCGCCCACGGCATCGTTCGAGTGAAACGTCGTGAGCATCTTGTGGCCCGTAAGGGCCGCCTTCAGCGTGACCGACGCCTCGTCGTCCTGGCCGATCTCGCCCACCACGATCACGTCCGGATCCTGGTGCACCGCCGATTCGATAATCTGCGCCAACGTCGCGTCACGGTGCGACGACATCTGCGTCTGGATGACCCCGGGGAGAAAATACTCCACCGGATCCTCGATCGTCACCACCTTCAGGTGCCGCTGGTTGATCTGCCCCAGGGACGCAAACATCGCCGTCGTCTTCCCCGAACCCGGCGGGCCGCAATACACTATCAAGCCCGACGGCGACTCGAGCGCCCGCCGAAGCATTCCGTACGCATTGGGCGTCAGCCCAATATTGGCCAGGTCGCGGACCCCGTCCGAATGCGAGAACACCCGCATGTTGATCGCCTCGCCGTAAATCCCCACGAACGTCGACACGCGCAAGTCCACGTTGATTTTGTCGATTTGCCCCACCAAGCGTCCCTCTTGGTCCCGGAACGCATCCGCGAATTTCATCCCCGCGAGCACCTTGATGCGCCGGAACAAACCGGCCCGCGCGCTCAACGGAAGGTCCGCCTTGTGGTGCAACAGCCCATTGGCCCGGAACCGAATCTGGACCGAGTCCGGCAACGACTCGAGGTGAATGTCGCTGGCGCCCTCGCGGACCGCCTCGTTTATGATGTAGTTAAGCAGTTCAACCGATTTATGTTCGCCCGTCGCGCCCTCGAATCCGCCCTCGCTCAGGTCGATGCGGCCCCCGTCTTCCTTCCGGTCGACCGTCTCCTTCTCCCCGAGCACATCCAGTTCCGGCATCGACCGGTTGTCCATCAGCGAAGCGATGGTCGCCTGGATTTTCGTCGGCGTGCTTATCGCGAGGTCGATGTCCTCGCCGAACAGGCGCGTCAGCTGGCTGCTCACCGCCTCGTCCGGAAGCCCGGGAACCACCACCGTCACCACCCCGTTTGTCTTCGACAGCGGAAGAATCGTGTTATGCCGCATGAACGCCCGCGGCAAGCGGTTGAACAGGCTGATATCGACCAGGCGCTGGAATGGCTCCACGTAGGGCATGTCCAGTTGCTCGCTCAGGACCTTCGCCAGTTGCTCCTCGTCGATGATCTGCGACTTCACCAGGATCTGGCCCAGGGGATCGCGCGAACCCGCCTTCTGGCGCAGCGCGTAATCGAGATCCTCCGGCGTGATCACCTCCGCCTCCAAGAGGTATTCCCCGAGCGGGATGCGCTTTTTGTACTCCCGGATCACCAGCCGGATTTGACGCTTCGTCACGAACCCCAGCGATACCAACACCTCCCCGATCCGGCCTCGCTCCTCCTTCTGGATTTGGAGGGCCTCGGCAAGCTGCAGGCGCGAAATCGTGCCACCCTCTTCCAGGATTTCTCCTAGCGGACGAAGCGACATCTAGGCTCCTTCGTGGCGCGTTTCATCGTTTCCTCAGCCTCGTTCCCGCCGACTTCCCATAGAACCGCTGGAGCGCGTCCCGGAACTCGCCCCGCGAACACAACAACGGCTGGACATTGATCCCCGTATGGCGCCGCAACGTCTTGAGCGCCTCCTGGTCGATCGGGCAAACCATCGCCACGCTGAGGATTTTCCCCAGGCGATCGATCGGGATTACCTCCAATTCCGCCGCCATCTCGCCGGGGATCAGGCTCAACACCTCGTCGGTGATGTTATTGTAATTGTTGATCACGATGCGCGGCACGCCCGGCCGGTTACCCATGAACGTCAGGAATTCTTCCGGCGTCAGGAAATCCAAGTGGATGAGCGCGTCCACCAGTTTCCCCCCATGTTCCTTCTGGTAATCGAGCCCCTTGGCCAGGCGTTCGGGCGTAATAAGCCCCGATTCCACCAACTGCTCGCCGACACGCCCGGCCGGCGAATGGCCCTGGGCCGTCCGTTGCGGGGCCCGGGCACCCCCATCGACCGGTTGCTGCCTCGGTGGCGCTGCGGGCGACGGCGGTGTCGGGCGATCCAGTCCTTCCAGCACGCCAAGCATCTCCATCGGCAGCGGTGCCGTCGTCCCTTCCGGAGTGCGGCGCATGCCGTCGCGAAGTAGATCGTGCTCCGCCTGGACTTGCTCGGCCAGGCGCTGGGTCTCCACCTTCGATTCGGTTCCAGCCCCGATGCGCCTCCGACCGCGCCAGTCCGTGTAGGAAAAGGACCATGGCAGGGCCAACTCTGGACCGTTGTCCGTCGCGCGAAAAATGCGGATCATCAATTTGTTCTCAGCCGACTCTTTCGATTAATGCGATTTGGATCATTCCGTCAACTGAACACCAATCGAGGGTGCACACTGGCACCCCAGCCAACCGGCACCGCCGGGTTAGGCATCGCCAAGGTGCCGGGACAGCGCCGAATTTCGAGGGCAACCCACGCCCTTCCTCGAACGCTGTAACTACTCTAAGGCTATTGCACTTATAAGTCAAGCGAGAATCGTGCCACGATTCGATTTTCGAGGCATTCGTGCCGCCCAAGAAATTCGTTTCCAACCTGGATTATCCTCAATAACCCCCTCCTTTCAAGAGCAGTCCTTCAGGGTTTCACCTCCACCAGGTCCGCAGGCTCCTGAAAACGCCGGTGGCAGGCGTTGCACGATTCAATGAGCGCCGTGTATCCCGATTTCATGCCTTCGTAATCTTTCGCCTTCACCGCTTCGCCCACGCGGCGGGCCTCGGCGCGTCCCGTCGACGCCATGGTGCGCCATTCCTCCGAGGCCATGTACTCGTGACCTTCGCGCGAGAACAAAAGATTGTGCAGCTCCGCCAGGGTGAACGACGCCAAGTACAACTCCCGCAACGCTTGCCGTCCCTCCGGCGGCGTCCTCAAGTTGTCCCGCAAAAGCACGTATTGCGGATCGAAAAGTATCTTCATTAACTCCTTCGTCTCGACAATTTGCGCGGCAACCGGCGCGGGGGTGTCCTCGGCCCGGGTTGCCCGCGTCAAAAACGCCGCGCCAATGAGGATCGAGACCCCAAGAACCAATCCGGCAATCGTTTTCACGTCAAGTACCTCCCGGCATTTCGCCCGTTGACCCCACCATTACACGATACCCGGCCCGCGCATATCAATCCGCGGGATTGCGCCTCCGCACCGAGGTCAGGTCTAATGACTCGACAAGGGATATAGCCGTGACATTGCATACCGAAATCCCGCCCACGGAGCGCCTACACCTGCTGGGGCGGCCGGCGGAACGCAAGAGCCCCGAGGAATTCCTCGCGTCCTTCGACGTGCGGGATGTGCCCACCGCGCCCGGGTGCTACATCATGGGCGACGAAGCCGGCCAGGTGATTTATGTCGGGAAGGCGAACAACCTCCGCACGCGCGTCCGCCAGTACCTGAACGACCAGGACAGCCGGTACAGCGTGAAGTTCCTCATGGGGCGCGTCGCCCATATCGATTTCCTCGTGACCTCGAACGAGAAAGAAGCCCTCCTCCTCGAAAACAGCTTGATCAAGCAATACCGGCCCCGCTACAACGTGCGGCTCAAGGACGACAAGACCTACGTTAGCCTGCGCATCAATCGCCTCGATGACTTCCCCCGCATCACCGTCGTCCGCCGCTACAAGAAGGATGGGGCGCTCTATTTCGGGCCCTACTCGAGTTCGCAATCCGTCCGCGACACCGTCAAGCAAATCCAGCGGGTCTTCCCCCTGCGCACCTGTTCGGATCACGTATTGAAGAATCGCGTCCGCCCCTGTATCTACTACCAGATGAAACGCTGTACGGCCCCCTGCGTGGGATACATCCCGCGCGACGAGTACCACGAGATCGTCGACCAAGCCGCGCTCGTGCTCCAAGGACGGAGCGACGAGCTGGCGAATATCCTCGCCGCGCAGATGGCCCAGCGGGCCGAGGCGCTCGAATTCGAGAAGGCCGCCGTATTGCGCGACCGGCTCGAGGCATTGCGCCGCACCCTCGAGAAGCAACGGACGGTCGCCGTGCCCGGCGCGGACGACCGCGATGTGTTTGGGCTGTACTCGCAGGGGCGCTACACGGAAATCCAAGTGCTTTTCTTTCGCGGCGGGACGATGGTCGGCGGGCGTTCGGTCACCTTCAAGCAACGCGAAATGCCCGTGGACGAGGTGCTGGGTTCCTTCCTGATCCAGTTCTATGCCGAGGCACCCGCGATTCCCCACGAAGTGTTGATCCCCGTCCCCCTCGATGAGGCGGAGACCATCGGGGAAATCTTGACCGAACAGCGCGGAAGCAAGGTCACCGTGCTCCACCCGCAACGCGGCGAAAAGAAGGCATTGACGGAACTCGCCGCGAAGAACGCCAAGACCAGCTTCGAGGAGAAGCGGATGGCCGAGCAAGCGCAAAGCGACCTGCTTGACCAGGTGAAGGAGAAATTGAAACTCCGCGACGTGCCCAACCGGATCGAGTGCTTCGACATCTCGACGCACCAGGGCGATCGCAGCGTCGGCTCCATGGTCGTCTTCGAGGGAGGCGTCGCCAACAAGAATCGCTACCGGCGCTACGCCATCAAGACCGTCGAGGGGCAAGACGACTTTGCCTCGATGCGCGAGGTGCTCATGCGGCGATACACCCGCGCCATCGAGGAGAACGACCTGCCCGACCTCGTCCTGATCGACGGCGGCAAGGGCCAATTGGGCGTGGCGACCGCGGTCTTCGAGGACCTCGGCCTCGATGACCTCGACGTGGCCTCCATCGCGAAGTCGCGCCCCGAGGACGGCGGCGGCGCCTCGCCCGAGCGTTTTTTCCGCCCCGGACGCATGAATCCCATCATTTTGCAGCAAAATTCGCCCATTGTGCTCCTGCTGGCGCGTATTCGCGACGAGGCCCACCGCTTCGCCATCACGTTTCACCGGAAACGCAGGGGAAAGGCCGTGCTGCGGACGCCGCTGGTGGACGTTCCCGGGGTCGGTCCGAAAAAAGCGAAGAAACTCTTGACCCACTTCGGCTCGATTGCGAGAATACGCGAAGCCCCGCTGGCCGAGATTGTCGCGGTGCCGGGGTTCAACGAACCCTTGGCCAGGGCCGTGAAGGGGTATCTCGCGATTTCCACGGGGGCCATTCCCCCAGGAGAGACTACATGACGACCGTGTTGTTGTACGTGGCCGCGGTGGCGGCCGTGGCGCTGCTCGCCCTCGCAATCTATTGGTTGGCGGTTTCCTTTGCGCTGGCCGAGGAACCGCGCGGCGAAGTCCACACCATCGCCACCGGCGACGACTGGAAGATCCGGCTGGTCCGCTTCCGCCCCAAACAGGGCGACGGGGAACCGGTCCTTCTCTGCCACGGGGCCTTCGGCAATCATTGGAACCTATGCTCCCCGGCCGGCCACTCCCCGGCCGACGTATTGAGCGAGGCGGGATTCGATTGTTGGCTGATTGACCTGCGCGGCTCGAGAAGTTCCCAGGCGCCGCTCGGCAAAAGCCGGTTCGACGCCACCTTCGACGATTACGTGCAACACGATCTGCCCGGCGCCATCGACTACATTCGCAGGATCACCGGCTTCCGGCGAGTTCATTGGGTCGGACACTCGATGGGCGGGATGCTCCTGTACGCCTACGAGTTGGTGCATGGCCCGAAATATATTGCCAGCGGCGCCACCCTGGGCTCGCCCCCGGGCTTCGCCGGCGTCGACCTGATGGGGAAGGGGCTGGTGGCGCGGGCCGCACACGGGCGGACCGCCTTGCGAATCTACCGCACGATGCCCGGCCTCGTCGAATTCGGCCTGCGTCTCTTCGCGCCCTTCGTCCCAATCTTTCGCGTCGGCAATCCCATTGCCCCCACCAATTGGGCCAACATGCACCCCCATGTCGGCTCGACGGCCTACTTCAACATGCTCGAATTATTGCCGCCGAAAGTCGGCGAGACCTTGCTCGAGGCCTCGCGGCGAAACCATTGGGTCGTGAACGACGGCACCGTCGACGTCGCCGCCAACCTCGACCGCCTCGTCATCCCGATGCTCTGCATCTTCGCGCACTCGGACCCCTTCGTGCCCCGCGCCAACGCCAGCGCCTTCCATGCCGCGCTTCCCTCCACCGACAAGGACTTCATCATGCTGTCGAGGGAAAACGGCGCGCAGGCCGACTACAATCACGTCGACCTGGCCTTTGCACGAAACGGCCGCGTCGAGGTATTCGGACCCATCGCGCGATGGATCGCGAGGCATTCCAGCCGCGATAAACTCACCATCACTGACGCGGCCGGGGCCTACAGCCCGCTCAACGCCGCTCCCGGGGTCAACGACGGCTATGCGCCGCCCCTTGCCGCCGCCATGGACGATGCGTCCTGGCGCAGGGCGCTGCGACGCGCCGCCGACGTATTGACCGACCTCGACGACGAAGGCGGCGAGGCAGCGCCCAAGTCGGCGAATTCGCATTCGTTCCAAGACGCGCTGGACACGGCCGCCTCGCTGGCGCGAGGGCTCGGATCCAACGCAGTCAAAAGGAAAGTCCCGCCACGCAAAACGGCGGTGGCCGCAAAGAAATCGCCCGCGATAAAGCCGACCGCCCGGAAAACTTCGGTCGGGAAGGGCGCGGTCGCCAAGCCGGTCAACGGCGCCAAGCCTTCGTTTTCCAAAACGAAGCCTGCGTCGTCCAAAACCAAGCCCGCGACCGCAAAGGCCAAGACTACAGCCAAACTCGCCCCCAAGAAGCCAACCGCAAAGATGAAGGCCGGGCCCAAGCCAAAAAAATAGGGACGCCCGGCCTATCCCGCGAGTTTCGCCAGTACCTTGTCCGCGAACTCCCGCGTGCTGACCGGCTTCAGCTTGCCCTCGGGATCGCGTAGGTCTGCCGTGGTGAACCCTTGGCCGAACACGAATCGCATCGCGTCCCACAAACGCCGCGCCTCGGCGTCCATCCCAAAACTTTTCTCGAGCATCATCGCCACGCTGCCGATCATACTGTAGGGATTCGCGATGCCCATCCCCGCGATGTCGGGCGCGGAACCGTGCGAGGGCTCGTAGTACGACCCCTTGGTCCCGACACATGCCGAGGGCATCAGTCCCAGCGATCCCAGGATCCCGCCGCCCAGGTCGCTCAGGATGTCCCCGAACATGTTCTCCATCACCATCACGTCGAACTGGCGGGGATTCAGCACCAGCGCCGTCGCCGCCGCGTCCACGATCACGTGCTTGACCTGAACATCCGGATACCCCGGCGCGACCTCGTCCAGCACCTCGTTCCAAAGGACGCTCGACTTCAGCACATTGCTCTTGTGGACGTTGTGCAGCACCTTCTTCCGTTTGCGCGCCTCCTCGAACCCGACCTCGAGGATGCGCTTGATCTGGTCCTCGTCGTACTCGAGCGTTTCCTTCACGTAGCGCAGGCCATTGCGCACGCCGCGTTCCTTCTCGCCGAAGTAGAGGCCGCCCACCAACTCGCGGATGATCATGATGTCGATGCCGCCCGCGACCGCGTGCGGCTTCAGCGGCGAAAAATGGGCCAGCTCCGCAGGCAGGTACACAGGCCGGAAGTTCGCGAAGGTGTTGTACCGTTTGCGCAACGGCAGCAATGCGCCCCGCTCCGGTTGTTCGTCGATGGGAATCTTCTTCGACTCCTCGAAGCTCAGCCCGATCGGGCCCTTGAGGATCGCGTCCGCCTCGTCGCAGACCTTCTTCGTCGCCTCGGGAAACGCGCTCCCCGTGTCGAAATACGCCTGGCCCCCGAAGGGCGCATGGCGAACGTCGAACGTCACCCCGCTTTGTTTGCCGACAATCGCCAGCGCCTCGAGCGCGACCGCCATGATCTCCGGGCCGATTCCGTCGCCGTCAAGCGCGGCGATAATATGCGTCTTGGACATGGGATTCCTCGGGGGACTTAGGTGCCGATGTTCGCGCGGTAAAATCCCAGCATTTGCTCCCAGGTATCCAGCGCGTATTCCGCGTGATAGTTCTGCGGCCGCGTGTCGTTGAAGAAACCGTGGTTCGCCTTTGGATAGATCGTGAAATCGGTCGTCTTGCCCGCCGCCTTCAGTTGCGTCTCGAGGTCCCGCGCCACCTCCGGCGTCACGAATCCATCGTTCTCCGCGAAAAACCCGAGCACCGGCGCCTTGAGCGACGGGATGTCCGGTTTCACCGCCGGGTGTACCCCGTAATAAATCACGCAAGCCCCCACGTCGGGGTTCGCGCACGCCGCATAGAGCGACAACTGCCCGCCCATGCAAAATCCGACCGTCCCCACAGTCTTGCTCGAGGTCGCGGGAAGCCCCAACAAATACTGGATAGCCCCCTTGAGGTCCTTCTCCGTCTGAGCGATATTCAGCGCCATCATCAACTTGCCCGCTTGGTCCGGGCTGTTCGACGATTCCCCGTGGTACAGGTCCGGCGCCAACGCCGTGAACCCCTCCGCCGCGAAACGGTCGGCCACATCCTTGATGTGCGGCACCAGCCCCCACCACTCCTGGATGACAATGACCCCGGGCCCCGAACCCGACTCGGGCTCCGCCAAATAACCCGTACATGTCCCGCCGTTGCTGGCGAACTCCACCATTTTTCCCGGCATAATCCTCGTTCCTTTTTCTGGAAACTGGGTAAACAACTCGACGAAGTGTACTGGTTTTCGGTACCCATTCCAAGAGACCCCCGGCGCGCCATAACGTTGATCCGCATTTTGCGCGGGGGTACACTGCGGTCTGAGATCCCGCCCCCGTTCGGGGCGGGAAAATGCGTTGCCGCTGTCGGCGACTTGGGGAGTGATGGCGATGATTTCGATTCGCAGGCTTTTCCTGCAGTGTCTCCTACTCGCCTGTTCCGCCGGCCTTGCCGCCGCGGACACACCGCGAATTCTCCTCGTCGGGGACAGTTGGACCGCCCTCATGTGGAACGCTCGATCCTTCGCCAATGCCCTCGACGATGCCGGGCTGGGCCAATGGGACGAACGAGGGGCCGTTACCGCCATCGGCGGGACCACTGCGGCGCAATGGGCCACGCAACCTTTCCTCAATCTCATTACGCAGGAATTGAACGCGTATCCAACGGTCGACATCGTCCACCTGTCGATGGGGGGAAACGACCTGCTCGGGAATCCCCCGGCGAATGTCGCCGAGGCCGATGCCCTGCTGTCGCAAGTCGCCGCCAACGTGGCCACCGTGGTCGCGCATATCCGGTCGATTCGGCCCGCGGCACGGATTGCCTGGTGCGGATACGACTATGTGCAGGGGATATCCAGCGCCGAGCTACTAACCATGATGAGTCAGTACCCGGTCGATTTGGCCGAGGCGACGCCCAACCTGTACGCGATCAACAACTGGGGCCTTATGCAGTACTACTACGGGGTGCCAAGCGTACACGATCCCCTCACCCTGCCGTTTCCCGGCGGATACCCCGATTACGCGCCGGCGCTCGGCGGCGATCCGGCCTACCCCTCGCCGCCGATTTCGCGGATTGACTCGATTCACCTCACGCCGGCGGGTTACGAGATTCTGGCCGCACGGTGCATCGACGAATTCTACGCCGGTTGGCTCGGGTACGTCCCCGGGGGCGTCGAGATTGCCGTTAACGACGGTTCCCCCGTCAACCTCGAGAACGGCGGCCGCCTCGAGCTGACCGCCGCCGTATCGGGGCTAACAGGTCCGCTGGCCTATCAATGGCGCAAGGACGGGGAGGATATTGCGGGGGAGAACACCGGCGTTTTGGTGCGCGATCCCGCGTCTTTTACCGACTCCGGCGACTACTCTTTCTTCGTGTCCAACGGTTCCGGGGCGAAGACGCTTGTCGAGTCGCCCCCCGTCAACGTTACGGTCGGCACCGAAGAATTACCCGCGATGACCTTTCCCAAACTCATGGCCCTCGCCGCGCTCACCCTCGTGTACGGCGGGCTCCGCATCGCGCGGCGTGCGGCGCGTCCCGGAAACAGCTGACCGTCTCAATCCGGCCCGGCCGACCGGCCCCGAAAATAAAACGGCGCCGGGGCGGGGTTTCCGGGGAAACACCCGCCGCCGGCGCCGAAAGCCTTCGCGACTAGATTATTGCGCCTTCAACTCCTTCTCGATGGCCGAGACCACCTCGGGCGCATCCGGCTTCGTCTTGGGCGAGAACCGCGCAACCACCTCGCCCTTTTTATTCACCAGGAACTTCTCGAAGTTCCACTGGATGTCGCCCGCGTAATCGACGTTCTCTTCCTTGGAAGTCAGTTCCTTGTACAAGGGATGGATGTCGTCCCCCTTCACTGAAATCTTCGACATGATGTCGAACTTCACGTTGTACTTGCTCGAACAGAATGCCTTGATCTCCTCGTCCGTGCCCGGCTCCTGGCTAAGGAAATTGTTCGCCGGAAAACCCACGATCGAAAGGCCCTGCCCGGAGTACTTCTCGTGAAGCCCCTCGAGCTGCTCATACTGCGGCGTAAGCCCGCATTTCGAGGCCACGTTCACAATCAACATCACTTTGCCCTTGTACTTGGACAGGTCGACTTCTTTTCCGTCGATGTCCTTCACCTTGTGATCCAACACTTGCGCTCCTCCCGCAAACACCGGCAACGCCAGCGCCAACGTAGCCAACCCGCATAATCCCGTACGAAGCATGTTCACGATCCAACCTCCTCCCCCGAGTCCGGGGGGTCAATTCCCTGACACCGCCGGGTCGCATCGACCCGGTCATTCCATGCCTGATGAAACCCCAAAACCATACAAAATTTCCCCCGTTTACGCAAATGATCCCGCACTACGGCGCCCACGGCCTCCCTGGAGCCCCCTCGATCCCCGCTTCTCACCCGAACCCGCCCCCCCCCGTCCGTACTTCCGTCCCTTCCCATAGGACCTATAAGTCCCATGGGCCCCATGGGTCCCATCGCCCCTACCGGGCCCCCGCCGCCTGATACCCCCGCCAAACATACTCCAATGCCCCCGGCAACAATTGCTCCTTCACCGCGCGCTCGCAATGCCTCGCATTTCGCGCAAACACAAACTGGTACGGATACCCCTTCGCCGCCAGCGCCGTGGCCATGCCCTCGTTCGCCGCCACCCAATCGTGCATCCCGTCCCGCATCAAGTTCGGGTTCAGCAAATCGCCATCGCCCACATGCAGCCAGATTCGCAACGGCTTCACCGGGCTATTCGGGATGAGGCTCCGGTGAAACCCCCACGCGCCCCCCGGCGTCTCCGGATTGTACGGCCACTGCTGGTTCACGAACGTGCCCGAAAAACTCAACACCCGCCGGTAAAGATCCGGACGATACCACGCCATGATCATCGCGCACGCCCCGCCCGAGCTGCACCCCATCGTCGCCCGCCCCTCCGGGTCCTTCGTCAGCTTCACGCCGCACCGCGACTCGACCAGCGGCAACACCTCTGTCTCCACAAATTCCGCGTACAGCCCCGACATCGTGTCGTACTCCAGCCCCCGCTGGCTGCCCTGCGCATCGCCGCTCCCGTTCCCGATCGAGATCGCCACCATCGCGGGCACCCGCCCCTGCGCGATCAAGTTGTCGAGCGCCACGAACAACATCGGGTCCGGTCCATCCGCGCCCACAATAAACGGCGCCTCCGTCCCCGCCACATACTGCGCCGGCACATACACCGCCACCTTCCGCGTGTACGCCGCCGGGCCACTCGTCGAAACGATCAACTTCGCCGGGTTCCCCGCGTCCACCGTGCCAAACGTGTCCTTCGCCCGCGCGATGCCCGGATAAATCCTGCTGTCCGCCGACGCCATCACGAGTTCATGCACAATCCCCCGCGGCACGCCCGCCACCGTCCCCATCTCCGCCGCGGCCCGATGCGTCGGCCCCACGACGAAGTTCCCATCCGCATCCACCGGCGGCACAGCTCCATCCGCCAACTCCGTCGCCGAGATCGTCGGCTGCCGCACCGGCGGCTCCACCCGCGCCCCCTGCGCCACCGAGGGAAAGTGATTGAGTACCACCCCAATCAAAACGACGGCACACACGGCACGAATAAACATGGACAACTCCATTCCGGAAGGGGAATCAACTTTCGTTCGGACCCACGATTGTACCCAAACCTCAACCCACCCGATCGAGGTTGTCTTCGCGCAGAAGCGGGGGCCCCGGACGCGCGGAGTCAAGATGCGCATCAGGAAGAGCAAATGGTTCGAGGAATTCGAGGAAAAAAATGGAGCGGGACACGGGGTTCGAACCCGCGACATCCAGCTTGGGAAGCCGAAGGCCCACCGATCCAAGTCTTGCAATCAATCGACTTGCGAAGGCCCCGATTCCCGCTTACCCCAGCACTTACCCCACGATCCGGAATTCGACCCCGAGAAACACCGTCGGGAACTCGCCGACGCCATGCTCGAATTGACCCCGGAAGACCGGCTCAAGGTCTTGGGGATGGTGCTCTTGCCCGAGGACTACTGACACGTTCTTCTCGGCTGATCCTGCGCGGCCGATTCTTTATGTGCTGATTCGCATTACCGCGGCGATGTTCGTAGAATGGGCGGCTGAGGGCGAGTTAAGCGAGCGAGCGAGGGCGTCTGTGTTGATTCGCGGCACACGAGATATATGAGCCTTACAAAGTCAAAACAGCGCATTGCCGATCACGGGGAGGTTTTCACCCCTGCGTGGCTGGTCGAGGCGATGCTCGACCTGGTGAAAGGCGAGACCGAGCGCA
>CANKTP010000052.1 GCA_947486375.1 Candidatus Hydrogenedentota bacterium
CGACCGAGGAATGGCTCAACGTCATCGACCAGACCGGCCCGCTCAGCCTGATCACCTTTACCGGCGGCGAGGTCTGGGTGCGCAAGGATTTCCCCGCGCTGCTCGAGCGGGCCTGCTCGAAACGCCGCGTCCATTTCATCTCGAACGCGGTGATGCTGGACGACGAGAAATCGAAATTCTGCGTCGGCCTCGCGCCGAAACATTTTGGGTTCGCGGGCCTCAACTTTGTCGGAATCTCGATCGATGGCTCCGAGGACGTCCATGACGTGGTGCGCGCGCAAAAAGGCGCGTTCCAGCGGAGCATCGACGGGATCAAAAATCTCATCAAGTGGCGCACGGAACTCAAGAAGAGCTGCCCGCTGATCCACATGAACACCGTCATCCTGAACGAAAACCTCGACATTCTCCCCACGATGCCGGACTTGGCGAAGGACGCGGGAGTCAATGTCCTCAACCTGCTCACCGAGATGCGCGGGCCGGACAACCAGGACTTGGGCCATGTCGATCCCGGCATCTTCGGCCCGGATGACGTGCGTACCCCGCGCATCGACCGCGCCCGGCTCGACGCGGCGTTGAAGAAAACCATCGCCCGCGCCACGGAATTGGGCGTCGAGGTGCGCCTGCCGCGCATGCCCTACGAGAACGTGCTCGATCACTACGACGGCGGCTATGACCTGAAACACATGGGCTGCCGCTCGATCTGGACGAACCTCTACGTCGGCTCGAAGGGCAACGCCTATCCCTGCTGGCTCCAGAAGGTCGGAAACGTCAAGGAGCACTCGCTCAAGAAATTGTGGAACAACCACAAGATGCGCGAGTTCCGCCAGCGCCGCCGCAAGGGGGCCTTCGAGGTCTGCCGGGGGTGCTGCGAGATCGAGTACTCCGAAAAGCCCTTTCCCGGTCGCGGCGAGGTCTATCCCACCCGCAATGGCGATGGCAATGGCCACGGGAACGGCAATGGCGGCGGCATCATCGGCACGACGCTTCCCAAGGGCGAAAAAGAAATCTCCCCGGTCGCCTGAGCCTTTGCGGTCCTGCTCGAGGTCATGATGCCCAACGTCGATCCCCGATTGTGGTGCAGGCTTCCAGCCTGCTCAATTCGCGTGGGCTTTGCAGGCTGGAAGCCTGCACCACAATGTAACCGGCAGGCATTGCCTTGATGGCCGCATCGCCGCCGATTGTCCTCGTTTTGGGCAGCGCCAACATGGACTTGGTCGCGCGCGTGGCGCGCATTCCGAAACCCGGCGAGTCGTTGATCGGGACTTCCTTCATTACCGTTCCGGGCGGCAAGGGAGCGAACCAGGCCGTGGCCGCGGCGCGACTCGGTGCCCTCACTCACTTCGCCGGATGCGTTGGTTCGGATGCATTTGGCGGCCAGCTTCGGGCCTCGCTCACGGCAGCCGGGGCCGACACGACGTATTTGCGCTCACACCTGACAGAACCCACCGGCACGGCGATCATCCTCGTGGCGGACGACGGGTCCAACAGCATCGTGGTGACGCCGTCGGCGAATTTCGGCCTGCGGCCAGCCGACGTCGAGGCCCTCGCGCCCTTGTTCACCGGCCTCGATGCGCTCCTCGTGCAACTCGAGATTCCACTCGACAGCGTTGAGGCGGCGCTCGACCTTGCCCGCACGCACGGCGTACTGAGCGTGCTCGATGCAGGCCCCGCGCAACCGGTACCCCAGTCGCTCCTGCGCAAGGCGGACATCGTGTCGCCGAACGAAACCGAAGCCGAGGCGATGACCGGGATCGCCGTCCATTCGTTGGACGACGCGCTCAACGCTGCCAGGCGATTACGCGAACTCGGCGCGCGCGAGGTCGTGATGAAACTCGGCGGGCGCGGCGCGTTGTACGTGGGCGAGGAAACGATCCATATGCCGGGATTCCGCGTGCGCGCGGTGGACACCGTCGCCGCGGGCGATGCCTTCACCGCCGCGCTGGCCCTGCGCTGGAAGTCCGGCGCGCGCGAAGCCCTTCGTTTCGCCAATGCCGCGGGCGCATTGGCGGTCACGCGGCACGGCGCGCAATCGGCCATGCCCACGCTGGCCGAGGTAGAATCGTTCCTCTGCGCCCAACCCGAGGCTGTCGCATGAAATCTCCCGTCTGGTCCGCTTCCGTGATGTGCGCGAATCTCGGCCGCCTCGAGGAGGACATCCAGGCCTTGGAAGCGTCCGGTTGCCACGAACTGCATTTCGACATCATGGACGGCCGATTTGTCCCGAACATTGCGCTCGGCTTCGACTTCATCAAGATGGCGCGAAGCGTGAGCAAGCTGCCCTGCGACGCGCACCTGATGGTCGAGGCCCCTGAACGATGGATCGACCGCTGCGTCGAGGCGGGTTGCCGTTCGATAAGCATCCACCTCGAGGCCTGCACACATGTCCACCGGGCACTCAACCGGATCCGGGAGACGGGCGCCGTGCCCGGCATCGCAATCAATCCGGCCACGCCCCTGACCAAGCTGCAATACCTGCTGCCGTCTGTCGACCGCATCCTCCTCATGACCGTCGACCCGGGATACGCGGGACAGAAACTGCTCCCCGTCGCCTTCGAGCGGGTCAAAATCCTGAAGGAGAACCTGGCCTACCTCGAAAGCCGGACGGTCATCCAAGTGGATGGGAATATTGACGCCGCCAATGCGGGCCGTTTGTGGCGTTACGGCGCGGAAAACTTTGTGTTGGGGACGGCCGGTCTCTTTACCGGGGGCGACCTCAAAACCGCGATGGCCCGTTTTTTGGCCGAGTTTCAGGTGGAAAGCGTCTTGGCGTAGGGTTGACACCGCCGGGGAAGCATTCCGGTCTAAGAAATGGAGGCTTGCCCCCGAACGCCGGGCAGGCATAGAATGGATCGAACCGGGTGGTCGGCCGGCAACTGGAGGAAAGTCCCATGGGAACTGCGGATCGCCGTTTCAACAGCGAAGAAGTCAGCGCGATCATTCGCCGCGCCCTCACCTCCAAATCCGGCCATGACGAGGTGGACTATGACGACCTGGTCGAGATAGCCCGTCAATCGGGAATCTCGCCGGGCAAGCTTGAGGCCGCCATGAGGGAGGAAGAAGACCTCGGCGACTACGAAAAGGCCCGCGAGGAGTGGTTGCGGACTCGCCGCCAGCATTTCATGGAACACTTTCGCGCGTACGCGATTGTGAACGGCGCGATGGCCCTGATGAATCTCATGACCGGCGGATATCCGTGGGTGCTGTGGCCGATCGTCGGCTGGGGCATCGGCCTCGCCTTCGATGCCTCTGATTCGCTGTGGCCGAAGGAATGCGCGATCGAGCGCGGGGCGAAGAAGATTCTCAGGAAGCGCGAGAAGGACAAAATGACGTCGGCGATCAAGGGAAAGCTGAAGTCGGTCTACGACAGCTTTAATTCGTAAGAACTCACCGGATCATCCCCTGCAAGTTGCCAGGTATTCGGCGATTCGCGTCGCGACAAAGCCCGCGTCCCTTCCCACGCCGCGCAATGTCGCCGACGAGAAGGATCGCTGGCCCGAGAACCCCACGAAGTACAACCCCGGGATCCTCATACTGACGCCCGATCGGATGTCGCCATTCTTGGCGCTGTCTCCGGTCACGCCGAGCGAACCCAGGTAATCCCAATTCGGCCTGAACCCCGTGGCGAACACGACGGCGTCGACGTCTTCCTTCGTCCCGTCATCCCAGATCACGCCCGATTCGTGGAATTCCTTGAACATCTTTCGGGCTGCTGGCTTCCCGGCGCGTAGGGCGCGCTTGTACTCCCCCGAATCCAAAACCGGCGTGCTTTGATCCTTCAGCCAAGGCATGATGTCGAGTCCGGAAAGTCCGAGCCAAAAGTGCAGGTCTTTTCCAAGGAACGTCTGTGGGATGAACTTGACCGCCGTGCGCGCGGCAAGGGTAACATTCGCCACCTTCGCGAGTTCGACCGCGATCTGTACCGCGCTGTTCGCCGCGCCCACGACCACGACGCGCTTCCCTTTGTATAGCCCAGGATCGCGATAGTCCACCGAGTGAAGTACGTCGCCTTGATAGCTGGCCCGCCCGGGGATGTCGGGGATGTAGGGGGAATTGAACGAACCGCTCGCGGCGACAAGGCTCCGCGCCTCGTACTCGTTTCCCTGCGAGTCGCGCACTCGAAAATGCCCGTCCGCCTTCGTGACGTCGACTACGTTGACGCCATTCTTGATGTTGATATCGAATTGGGTGGCGTAGGCCTCAAGATATCCGGTGACCTCGTCTCGCCGGGGATATCGCTTGGGATCGCCGGGAAACGCCATTCCCGGAAGGGACGAATATTCCGCGGGCGAAAACAACGTGAGGCTGTCGTAATAGCGCGGCCACGAACCGTGTGGAGCGGCACCTGCATTGAGAACCGAATACCCGATACCCCGTTGTTTTAGGCAATACGCCGCCGCAAGCCCGGCCTGTCCGCTGCCGACAATGATCGCGTCGTGGGTCATCCGGCGCTCCGCGCTACTTCGATTCCGACCCCTCGGCGGCCTTGCCCGCCCACACCTTGATGCGGTCGACCTCGCCGGTATCATCGAACGACCCGAAGCCGATGGCGCCCTCGGTGAAGGTTTTGTCCACGGCTGTCATTGCGGGCTTTTTCATGTCGTCGAAATAGACCGCGATCTCGCCGCTCTCGCCGTTTCGCACGATGCGGATTTTGTGAAATTTGTCGTCCCACACCGTGCCGTCGGTCCGTTCCTTGGCGATGGACACGCGAGGCGCCCCGTTCACCAAGAAGATCGAGTTGGCGTGGTCGTCCGCCTTCGTGGCCAGGTGGACGTAGTAGAAATGCTCGGCGTCTTCCTTGCCAAAGAACAGGCAGAAGTCGCGGTGGCCGTACTCGCGGCCCGTCTGGCGGATGTCGGCCTCGATGATGAAGTCGCCTGCAGACAGCCCGTCGATCCACGCGATGTTCTTGGGCGACCTGACCTTGGGCTCGTAGGCGCTTTCGCCGGTGAGCGCCATGACGCCCTTGCCGCCGGCGGGAAGATGCTCCCATGCCTTGGGGTCGGTGAGGGTGAACCCTTCAATGCCTTTTGCGAAATCGTTCTCGTAGACAAGTTTGGCTGGTTCCGCGTTGACCGGAACCCCCAACACAGCCACCAGGATCGCCATGCAACACGACCTCATGCGCAATCTCCTCGCCCGAAAATAGGGGACGGTTATAGTCCGAACAACTTCCTGCCGAATTCTTCCGTGAACGACTTCCCGACGTCATAGCCCCGGACCCATTCCCCGTTCATGAACAGATAGGGAACGCCTTCCTTCCCGGACTTTTCGCGCAATTCCTCCGCATAGGCCGGGCTCTCGCGGATGTCCCGGTTCTCGTAGCGGATTCCGTGGGAGTCCATGAAGGCCTTCAAGTGCTGGCAATCGCCGCACATTTTCGCGGAGTAGACGACTATTTCGTTCACGAGGGGTGTTCCTTTTCTTCTGTGCGAGGATGGTACACCATTCGCGGCGCAAGCGGCCAACCGGATGCGGGGCGCGCTGGCTTTGGCCGGAGATTCTGTCCCGGCGTGACGCCGATTCGAACCCTATTTCGCATCATGTTATCCTTACGGGGACGGGCATGTCCCGGCGCGGACGCTGTCCCGCCCCATCCCCGCCCAAACACCCTCGTCGGAATAAGACCGTCGCAATGGGTGTTCCCCGCTAACGACTTGGTGCGTGGAGTGTTCGGATGCTGTATTACAAGACAAGCCAGCCTGTCCCCGGCAAGGGGGACGCATGGATGTTTTACGAATGTAACGACGATCAGACCATTCGCCGTTACCTGACTTATATTCCCGCGACGCGCGAGATCGACAAGGTCGCCAAGCCCTTCATCCGGAAGCTTCAACGCCCCGAGATGCTCATGATTGCCGACCCCGAGGAGTTCTACCAATACTGGCCCCAGACCGACGATGACCTGCGCGAGGGGGACAAGGCCGCCCTGCAGGAGGCCATTACCGAGAAGCGCATGGCGGCGGGCCTGCACTTCCACGGCGACATGACGATTGGCGAGGCGATGGCGGTGCATCCGCGTGTGGCCGAGGTCTTCGCCGCCTTTCATCTCGGCGGATGCTCGAGCTGCGGTGTCAGCGAATACGAGACCGTCGCCCAAGTCTGCATGGGCTATGGCGTGGATTTGGACGTGCTGCTCGAGGTGCTCGAAGGCATGATGGCCGAGGAGCAAGCCGCCGAGGCTTCGCCCGAGACGGCGGCGGTGGAATAAGGACAACGGCGCCGGGTTGAGTTAGTCCCGGCGATGATGGAGACAATAAGTCATGGCGGTTATCGAGGCGGGCCATCCGAAGGCCCTGGTTCACGCGACGGAAAACGCGGTCGTGGAATTGAAAAAGTTGCTCGCGAGCGAGACAAAGGACGTCGACGGCGTCCGCATGGCCGTCAAGGGCGGCGGGTGCTCCGGACTCTCGTACGTGCTCGATTTCGACAAGCAGCGCGAGGGCGACAACGTGATCGAGGCGGACGGCCTGAAAATCCTGATGGACCGCAAGTCCGCCATCTACCTCAAGGGTATCCAGCTCGACTATAAGGAAGGCCTGAAGGGAAAGGGCTTCGTCTTCTCGAACCCGAACGCATCGAGTACCTGCGGCTGCGGCGAATCCTTCAGCGTGTGACCCCGCAGGCGGCGAGCGTGAATCCGGTGGTGGCGGCGCAGGTCGAGGCGGTGCGCCGCCGGTTCGGCCTCTGGTGCCGCGATGACCATACCTTCCTCCGGGTCACGGGGCCCGATGCGGCCTCTTGGCTGCATAGCCAGACCTCGAACCACGTCCTCGCGCTCGATCAGGGCCATGGCCACGCGAACGCCATACTCGATCGTCAGGGCCGTCTCCAGGCCCACTTCACGCTGCACCGCTGGGACGATGAGTTCTGGCTGATCGTCGAGAAGACGCAAGCCCCCACGCTTCTCGAACAATTCGAGAAACACCTTTTCATCGAGCAAGTTACGATTGAATCGACGGGCGACTCCCTCGAACAAGTCGTCATCCAAGGGCCGCGCGCGTTGGGATTCCTCGCCTCGTTGCTCGGGCCGGATGAAGCCGTGGCGTCGGAACTCCTACCTCAAACGCCGTGGGGATGTCACCCCGTCGAGCTGCTGGGTCACGAGGTCCTCGCGTTCCGGCTGTCTCCCTCGGGTGAGGATGGCTATCTGTTTGTTGCCGAGCAAGGCGAAGGCAAGGCCTTGCTCCACGAACTGATGGAGCGCGCAGCGCAATGGGACGCCTGTATTGTCGATACCGAAGCGCAGGAGGTGTTGCGGATCGAGGCCGGGATTCCAAAGTTTGGCGTCGACATCGACGCAACCCACCCGATCCCCGAGACGACCCTCGAGCGCACGGCCGTCAGCTACGACAAGGGCTGCTATCTCGGCCAGGAAGTCGTCGCGCGCCTGCGCACCTACGGCTCGGTGAAACAGGCCCTGATGGGGCTGCTCATCGGCCCCTTCGATGGCGATTGGCCGCCTATCGGTGCCGCGCTGCGCATCGGCGGGAAAAAAGTCGGGGCGCTCATGAGCCATGTGCTCAGTCCCACGCTCGGCGCGCCCGTCGCGCTGGCGTATCTTGATCGCGATCGCCGGGTGCCGGGAACGGAATACGCCTTCGAGGTCGAGGGTCGGCCGACCGCGCTCAACGCAACCGCGAAGGTGCTGCCGCTATACGAAGCCGCGTCCCGCGAGGAACGCGCGGAGGCCCTCTATCACGATGCGCTCGCGATCTTCGAGCGGGACCTCGAGGACGAGGACGAATCCGCCATCCCGCTGTTGAAAGAAGCCATCCTCCTCTGTCCAGCCTATGAAGACGCCTACGAGGTGCTCGGGGTCATCCTGCACCGGCACCATCGCATCGAGGAGGCGATCCACTACATGAAGATTCTCGCCAAGCTGAACCCGGACTGCGTCATGGCGCACACAAATCTCTCCGTGTTCTATGTCGCCAAGGGCTTGATCGAGGACGCCGAGATCGAAAAGGCCCAAGCCGCCGTCCTGCAAATCCGGAAGATATCCGATGAGGCCCGCGCGAAGGAAATGGCCGATCACGAACGCGAACGGATCGCGCGCGAGGCCGGGGAACGCATCGAGATGTTCATCGAGGTCCTGTCGATCGATCCCGAGGACCCCGTAGCGACCTTCGGCCTCGGCAAGGCCTACATGCAGCTCAATCGCTACGAGGACGCCGCGCCGTATTTCGAGAAAGCGGCGGACCTGCAAAAGGACTACTCGGCGGCCTACCTCAGCCTAGGTAAATGCCACGAGTTTCTCGGGTATATCGAGGAGGCCACCGAGGCGTATCGCAACGGAATTGCCGTGGCCGGCCGCAAGGGCGACCTGATGCCCATGCGCGAGATGGAACGTCGGCTCCACGCGATAGCGGCGGGGCGAAAATAGGGACTGTCCCTATTTTCGCGGGCATGCCGGAGTGTTATACTTTTCCCAATGACCCGCCTCGAACCACCGGCTTCCGTCCGCGCCCATCGACTCAAATGGGGACTCTGCCTGTTCATCCTCGGGACCGCAGCCGCCGACTCCATCGTCATCGATGGTCGCACCTACCGCAACGTCTACATCCAGTCGAGCGGCCGCCTCTATTACGTCCTGAATCCGGCGGACGGCAAGGCGCTCAGCGTGCCCAAGGAAGACATCGACACGAGCACGATGCGGCTGACCGAGTCGCGCAGCGAACGCAAACAACTCTACGAGGACTGGAAGCTGAAGTCCGGCGAACGGCGCTCAGACCGGACGATGTCCACGGGCGCGGAACGGACGCCGGCATCGGTCGAGGAAGTTGCCGTGAAATCCAAGGCGGTGCGTGAGGGGCGTGCCGTGGCCTACGAATCGAAGGGCAAGGGGGTCGTGCTCACCAACCGCCCGAACCGCCTGCGCGATCTCGCCAAGCGCGGAAGCCTCTTCGTGAACGAAAAGGGTAGCCGCATCCTGACCAACCGGCCCTCGCGCTTCGCCGGAAAGCACGAATACATCGAGGTCCCCCTGGACTTCGACAAGATCGACGTGCCCGAGCAGTTCCGCGACAAGGCGGGGCCCAGCCTCATCGCGTCCGGCGTGCTCGGAGAAATCGTGGCCCACTACTGCGCCGCCTACGGCCTCGATTCCGCGCTGGTCTACGCGATCATCACCGCCGAGAGCAACGGAAATCCGCGCGCGGTATCTTCCGCGGGCGCGATGGGCTTGATGCAACTCATGCCCGGCACCGCCAACGACCTCGGTGTCGAGGACGCCTTCGACCCCGCCGAGAACATCGCGGGCGGAACGCAATACCTCGCCAAGCTTCTCGAACTGTTCGGCAACGACGTCAGCCTGGCCCTCGCGGGATACAACGCAGGCCCCGGAAATGTCAAGAAATACGGCGGCATCCCCCCCTTCGAGGAAACCGAGAACTATGTCCGCGAAGTCCTGCGCCTAACCCGCCACTACGCCCGCCACGGCCTACCCACTTTCGCACGCGCCGCCGGCGCCAAGGCCGACTGATCGTCGCCTTCGCAATGCCGTGGGCCGAGGGGGGCTTGCCTCCGCCTTTTGCCCGGCACTCTGCGCAATGGACGGCTGGCTGTCCCCGAAATTCTGAAAATACATGCTCCCACAAGTCCGTCCTCCAGAAGACCGTTGAGCATGGACGGGGCCAGTTCAATCAGCCGCGAGTAGCGCGCGACGGCCTCCTCCAGATCCAGCAAGCCTTGTTCAATATGGCCGAAGCGGATTCGAGCATTGCCACTTTCATTGACGCTAGCGCCCAAATTGCTTTGCAGAAGGGCATTGCCTGGATCCCCCCTGTGGGAATCGAACGGGGGCGTTCGGCCTGTAAGGGCCGGGATTCCCCAGCCCATCGGTGACGAGCTGGGTATGCATTGCGACCAGGCACGCGCGGGCTGACAGTCCGCGACATCGAGACCGCGCGATGGAGTTCGTCGGTGCGAGGTGCTACGCCCCCAGATAGCTTCGGGCGGTCTCTGTGTAACCACGCGGCCCCGTCGCACAGCTGCCTGACGGCCTGCTATACTCGGGCGTCTCCCCTCCACCCAAAGGAAATGCCCATGCACTCGCCTCATCGCTATTTGTTGGTTGGCCTTGTCGTGGCCATTGGTGTTGGCACCGCAAATGCGCAGGCCTTCAAGGTCGGTTTCGGCAAGCGCGACATTACCCCGCCGAAACCCATGCCGATGTGGGGGTACGGCGACCGCCACGCGCTGCTGTCGACGGGTGTGCGGGATCCGCTGCATGCAAAGGCGGTCGTGATCGACGTGGGCGCGGACAAGCTGGCCATCGTCGGGCTAGACTTGGGACGTTCGCCCATGACCGAGATGATGGCGCGAATTCGCGCGACGGTGAAGGAGAAGGCGGGCGTCAACTACGTCCTCATGAGCGGCTCGCACACGCACCACGGCCCGGTGCTCGAGTTGAGCGATGAGGACGGCAAGGGGAAGGGGGTATTCGACGACGGGGTGGCGTACATCGAGTCGCTCGAGGGCCTGCTGGTGGACGCGATCGTCGAGGCGGCCGGCAACGTCCAGGATGCCCGGATGGGCTGGGGCCAGGCGGATGTCAACATGAACCGGAATCGGCACACGAAGGTGGAGCCGAAGCCGACGGACCCGGAGTTGACCGTGTTTCGCTTCGACGACGCCGGCGGCAAACCCATCGCCCTAGTGGTGAACTATTCGGCGCACCCAACTATGCTTCCGGGCGAAGATCTACGGTTTTCCGCCGAATACCCGGGCCAGATGATGGCGGCGGTCGAGAAGGAGTTCGACGCGAATTGCGTGTTTATGCAGGGCGCGGCGGGCGACATGTCGCCCAATCGTACGCCGGAAACCGACACGATCGAGACCTTTGGCAAGGCGTTGGCAGGGCATGTAATGGAGATTGCGAAGGGCATCGAGACAGCCGTCCCGGAGAAGCCCTCGATACAGGGGAAGGACGACCTGTTCGAGGGTACCCCGCGCATCGACTTCAAGCTCCCGTTCATCCAGAACTTGTTCAAGCAGGCGTTTTTCCCCGAGCTGGCGACGCGTTCGCTCGACGAGTTCGGCGACGGCAAGATTCGCCCCCAACTCACCACCGTCCTGCTGAACGGAAACCTTGCGTTGATCGGCGGCTCAGGCGAGTTTTTCTGCAATCACAGCAACCGCCTGAAGGAACGCATCCGGATCAAGACGGTCTTCTTCGGCTACTGCAACGGGCACCACATGTATTTCCCGACCGTCGAGGGAGCGGCGGAAGGCGGCTACGGTGCCGATGCGACCGTCAGCTGGGTGCCGCTGGGCATGGGCGAGCGCATGATGGACCAGGCGATCGTCCACATCTACACGATGCTCGGGAATTACAAGCTCCCGACGGGGCTGTAGGGATTCCGATCCGGGCGTCGCGCCCGGATTCTGTGCCTACGGCTTGGCCAACGCCTTCGATCGTTCCTCTTGGCGTTTGATCGCGTCTTCCTCCTTGATCATTTGACGCGTCGCCGGATCGAAGATCGCCCCTGGCGTGTCCTTTTCGCCGCCGGGGATGACGGCAAAGCCTCCCTCGCGAAGGATTTTTTCCCGCTCTTCCTTGCTCAATGGCTTCTCGCGGGAGGACGCCTCGCCGGGCGCTTCCTTCTCGGCCTTCGCAGCCTCCTCTTGGGCTGCACGCTTGGCTTCGAGGTCGGCCTGCCGTTGCAGCGCGTCCGCCTCCGCCTCGGCCTTTGCCTCGGCAGCGCGTTCCTGCGCCTCGGGCGACGTTTGATTGAGCGGGGGGGGAGTAACGGCCTGGGGCCCGGGATTCGGGGCGCGCCGATCAATCACGGTGACGGTGCCGCCCCCTCGCCCCGTTAACGAGATCGCCGCCTTGGGGCGCGCCTGCACCGAGGGGGGGTCTTCCGCCGCAATCGCGGTCGTAAATACCGCGGCGGCAACGACCGCGAACGGCCATGCATGCATCACGAAACACCTCGCGTTGGGACAACGAACCCATCCAAAGTATACCACGGCCGAAGACGTTTCGGACCGCGAATCAGTCCTCGACCGGCGGCGTGCGGAAATCCTGTTCCCGAAGTTTCTTGGCGTATCGGATGATGATCTTGCGCAACAGCTCGTCACGCTTCATGCCGTCCACCTCGGCCTTCCATCGCAGAAACGCCGCCACGTTTCTCGGCAGCGTCACCGTCATCTTGACCACGTTGGCTTGGGGAGTTCCCCCCTCCTCGGAGTCCTGATCCGTGTCGTCCCGCGTCTCGTCCGCTACCGGTTGCGTCATCGCTCGCACCTCCATGGCCCATTCGTTTCGCCCAAACGGAATTCGCGCCGTACGCATATCCGTTCGCTAACCCGATCACGCCTGTCATTGTACAGACGGATTTACGTAAAGATCAAACTCTATTCCGAATGCCTCGCATGAATCGCACCAACGACTCACGTAGTCAATGCATTGCCGTAGAGCGGTTTTCCCTGATCTGTTCGGCTACCGACAGAACTACGCCCCCGGCCGTTCGTTTCGCATCGTGGCAATCAAGATTCCGCTCAATCCTGCGAGTCCAACGCACAATCCGAGGGTAAGGCGATAATCTCCCTGACGGTCGTGCAGATATCCCGCGACCAGGGGCCCAACGGCACTGCCGACCATGAAAAAGGTGTTCAACGCACCATAAATCGCGCCGAAATGCGCCGTGCCAAAACTATGCGTGAGCGTCAAGGGATACAAGGCCGTCCGACCGCCCCCAAAGAATCCCGCCACGATGGCAAACACGAAGAGCAAGGCCGCGAAATCGACGCGAAAGAGGGCAAGGGTAGCGATCGCCGGCATGCCGTAACTGAGCGTCATCAGCGCACGCAAGGAGAATCGGTCGGCCAAGGCCCCTACAACGATGATGCCCAAGACCTGCAATAGTTGGAACACCCCGAACGCGGTGGCGGCCAGGGTCTGATCCATCCCCGCTTCCACGGCGAAATAGACCAGGTGCACGTTGAACACGGCAAAAACGAGGCCCGCGAGGCCGTCGCCGAACCCGAGAGTCCAAAACGTCCGAGTCCCGAAAGCCGCGGCCACGGAGAGGCTGGATTCGACCCCCTCGCTTGCCTCGACATCCGCCTTCCCGATTTCCGCGCCAGCCCGCGCGCGGTCGCGAATGCCCCATACGATGACCCCGAGCTCGATGACGAGCAATGCGGCAAAGAAGAGATACGCATCCCGCCACTGTCCGTATTCCAGGAAAGCATTCGCGATCGCGGACATGGCCATCCCGCCCACGCCGAGGCCGAACAAGGCGATTGCGAACGCCTTTCCGCGATCCTTGTCGAACCAATTGGATACCGCCGCGGAAACCGGGACATAGGTATTCGCCACGTTCGCGACCGACGTCAGGATGAGTGCCGCGTATAGCTGCCAGAGGTGGGTGGCGCGCCACATCACCATGACCGACACGATTTGGATTAGCGTGCCCGCAATCATCACCCGGCGCGGCCCAAGCCGGTCAATCAAGCGTCCGCAGAGCGGGGAAACGAGCGTACCGACAATCCCCCAGACGAGGAGCGCCGTGCTCATTTCCGTAAGCGTCCACCCGAGTTCCGACTCGAACACGCCCATGTAGACGGGGAACACGTAATATCCGATGCCCGAGGTGATGCACAGGCTGATGAACCCGGCGGCCACCACGCGAATCTGTTCTGCGCGGGTGGGCGAGGGAGAGGCGGTGTCTGTCATCGGGAGCGCTCCAACGGAATGGGCCAGCGGTGAATAGCGGCGCGGAGTATAGCAAACGCTCGTTCGACTCATGACCGGCACCCGCACTCGCGAGGGAGCGCGGAGAACGCGGAGAGCGCGGAGAGCGCCGCGAGGATTGACTAGTCGCGGAAGGACTCGACGTCCCGATCAATCGCTTTCCGCATGTCCTGAAGGTTATCGATTCGCTTGCCGTAGTGGAGCCTCCGGAGAGGCACCGCCTTGGCGAATCGCTCGATGTACTTCAAGTGGCGTCCAAGCGCTTCGCGCTCGAACGAGGCGGCCCCATAGGTATTTGCGGTAAGCGAAATGAGCGCATCGGCGCCGATGCAGGCCGTGACGGATACGCCGGCCTCGGGTTCCCCCGGCGCGAGGATGTAGGCAACGCAAAGTCGCTGGGGGGAATCGGAGAAACGGCCCCAACCCGCACCGCCGATAGGGACGTTGGCCTTTCCGCGCGCCGCACTTTCCGCGGCATCGACCGAGGGGAGGTCCTGTAACATGGCCGCCGTGCCCGGACGCATCCGGATGCGGGGATCGCCCGGTTGGACAAACGCGCGACCGTCCTCGATCCGGGCGACGAACATGCCGTCTGTCAGGAGTTGCCACCCATCGGCGACATAGGCCGCCGCCAGGGTAGACTTGCCGATTCCGTTTGTGCCGATAAAGGAGATGGCGAATCCGTCGCGGCCAACACAACTCCCGTGGAGGGCGAAGGTGTCTTGCAAGACCAAGGCAATGGCAAATATGGGGCCCACGAGAATGTCGCGCACCAACGAGGAGGGTTCCTCCCCGGGAGTGTACAGACGGATGTGTTTCCCGTCCAGCGCGACAGCAAAGTCGGCGTGTCCCCAAAAACGAACAAGGTAATCGCTGGGCCCCTTCCAAAATTGGAGCCTAAAGGCGGGATCTTGGGGGAGGACATCGTCCGGCCGCCATGGGACATAGGCAGACTCGTCGCCCGAGAAAAGAGTTCGTTCCCGATCAAGGGAGATCCGGAGCGGAGCAACTGCGCACCCGTCCACGAGCGACAACCCGGAGATCGGAAAACCGCTCTCGAGCAGGCATCCATGGAGTAAATAGAGACAAGGCCCGCTTGGATCGGTCAACGAACTAAATCACCCCAGCGCCGTGCCTTGGCACGACGCTGGGGCCTTAGATTCTTGGGGTTCATGCTTGCGCCATCAACCCAGACTGGCGCCATGCATCCATAGTCGTTAACCCCTCAGGGACTGAATCTGCTGAACCATGTCGCGCACGAACCCGTACTCGACAACCTTCGGTGCTTCATAGGCCTTTTTCATTGCGCAGTTCCTTTGTTTGGTGACTACCCAACCAGCGACTGAATGTTCACATGAACCATGTCGCGGACATAGCCGTACTCAACAACCTTCGGCGCTTCGTAGATTTTTTTCATTCGACAATTCCCTCGGTTAACCGTTTGTCAGCGACTGAATCGGATGGATCATGTCGCGGACGAAGCCGTACTCGACAACCTTCGGCACTTCGTATGTCTTTTTCATTGGGTGCTTCCTCCGATTTGGGTCTAGACTCCAAGAAGAGACTGGACGGACTGAACCATGTCCCGCACATACCCGTATTCGACGATTCTTGTCGCTTCGTAAATCTTCTTCATCGGCTGCTTCTCCCGTTAGGTAATTGTTAGGAGCATAAAGCGTACCGGCGGCGTTTCGCCCTGCTATTCAGTTTATGGAAAAGCACTTACGGCGGATCGGGCACATGCGTTAGTTGAAAAAGTACGGGCAACCCGGCGCATTTTTGTCACACCTGGTAATGAAATGCCGGACGATCCTGCCGCCTGTCAGCCTATATCGTGCCACTCCCGAGGAAGCGTGGCGGTGCGTTCATGGAAACTATCCTTTACCCACCGCGTGAGATCGCCGTGCTCGAGGTCCGGCCTAAGCTCGCCCGTGGCCGTCCGTTTTCGCCCTAACACGAGGCGTGCAATCCCGCGAGGCCCCGGCAATCCCCACACGGCAAGCCGCCGGCTTCGCAGGATTTCGTCGAGCGTCAACGGGGTGACGCCCTCGACGCTCGGCCGCAACGCCTCGGGTATCGGTGTGCCGGTGTGTTCGTCAAGAAACCCTAGGATTCGGAGAAGCAATACCGCCGGCGCGGGCGCGGGAAGAAGAGTTTTTAGCGTCGGGGTGGACAGGTCCGTGGCAAACTTGTCGAGCATGAAGTGGACGTCGACGAGCCACCGCAACAGATACCCCATGCCCGGGCGATGTCCCTCGGCATGGCACACCTGGTGCGTCATCATCGCCTCGGGATTCAACGTGACGAATTCCCTGCCCTGGATCGCCGCGCACCGTGCCGTCTCCGTGATGGCGGCCGGGGCATGTCCCTCGAAAAGCCGCACGCGGTGATGGACATCGACCGCGGTCCCGGCCGCGTCCTGATAGCCAATCGCGTCGTGCGTTGTCGATACGGCCTTGAATCCAAGGGCCTCGAATACCGAAGTCACCCTGTCCACCTCATCCGATCGGATCGACATGTCGATATCGTCCATCGAGCGCATCGCCGGGCTGGGATAGAGACACCCCGCGAAGACCAGCCCTTTCCAATAGGTCGGGTGGACCCCGGCCTCGTCGAGGGCGTCGACAATCCGGCCCCAGGCGTGGAACAGGGCCATGTTGCGCATGGCGGCGCCCCGGTGGTCCCCATGCAGGGCACCTCGCGTCTCGCCGGGAACAATCCCCTCGAGCCCGTGTGCCTTGATGCCATGCCACGCGAGCGACGCGATGCGATGGAGCCGCAAGGTTGCGAGGGCATGCGCCCATTCGGCATCGGTCCGCGCTTTCAGCGCGTCGCTCGCGGATACGGCGGCATCGTGGCCCGGTTGAGTAGCGGCCAGGCGGAGTATCGCGGACATCATGGGGCCGGCCTTCAACGGCGCCATCGTGGATTTGCGGGGATTCTCCACGCCCAAGCAGGTTCCCCGCCCCTTTTAGCGAAACCAGGGTCGTGTAGAGACCGAGGTCGCCGTTATCGCCAATCAGCACGCGTCCATCTTGCTCAACCCATGCGTGCGACTTGAGCGCCTTGGCGCCGTCCCGCGCGATCCCAATCTTGATGTCGTTCGGTTCGCCCCGGCGCAATAGCAGCATATTGAGCGACAGGGCACGGGTCAGGCACGTGGCCACGGGGACCCGGCGGGCAATCGCCGTGACGGCATCCGCCACTTCGCTCGCGGACGATGCCCGGTGTACCCCGATTCGGCCCGGTTTGCCCAGGTACTCCAATACCTTCAACAGTGCCGGGAACGGCAACACCCAGAGCCCCGCGCGCACGAGGACCACGGCAATGGCTGCCGCGAGAATCGTTTGCTTGGCGGACCGGGATGCGGCGGCGAACTTACGAAAGGCCGCCATCGTGGACCTCGATCAGCCCCTTGCCCGCAAGCGTCTCGAGCAGCTCCAAGACGTCTTTCTCGCACTGGGCGCGGTCGATTTCGTACTCGGCCAATACCGCGTCGAATAGGTCCCCCACGCGCGCGGGCTCCTGGATGCGCGTCCAGACAAGCTGCGCCACCTCGTTTAATCCGAAGTATTTTCCCGCGCGCGCATCGAGCACCACTTGTTCGTTGTCCAAGGAGGAGGACACCGTGCTCTTGCTGGCGACCACCCTCGATTCGCTTTGGATTTTTGGCATGACAGTTTCCCCAAGGCTAATTTCGTCGTGCTTGGAGTGTACCACGCGCTCCGGCTATTGCGCCGCTATTCGGACATTTCCGCGATAATATCGAGCGCGGCGCTGGTGCCTATCCGGGTCGCGCCGGCGTCGATCATGGCCATGGCATCGGCAAAGCAGCGGATGCCCCCCGCGGCCTTGATTCCGACTCGATTGCTGACGGCATCGCGCATCAGGAGCACGTCGGCGACGGTCGCTCCCGAGTTGCCGAAACCGGTCGAGGTCTTCACATAGGCCGCGCCCGCTTTCTCGCTTAGCCGGCAAACCAAGACCTTCTCGTCGTCGGTCAGGTATCCCGCCTCGAGGATGACCTTGACAGGCCGTCCGTCGGCGGCGCTCACCACGGCCGCGATTTCTTTCTCCACGAATTGGGGATATCCCGACTTTAGCGCCCCAATGTTGATGACGACGTCGATCTCGGTCGCGCCGTTCCGCACGCATTCGCGGGTTTCCTCGACTTTGACGTGGGCCGTGTTCGCGCCCAAGGGGAAACCCACGACAGGGCTGATGCCGACCGGGGCGCCCGCGAGCTGCTTCGCGCAGAACGAGACCCATGCCGGGTTTACCGTCACCGCCGCGAGGCCATGCTGGCGGGCTTCCTCGCACAGCTCGATAATGTCCACCTGCGTCGCATAGGCACGCACTTGGGTATGATCGATCATGCGGGCCATTTGCGCGCGTGTCATGCGGTTCGAGACTCCCGGCGGGTTTGGCGCACCGTCCGCGCGCCTCCCTTGATTATGCCCACAGCGAGGATGAAAGTTTCAAACGGTCTCGTTTTCAGGTAGCGGGTCAGTTTGAAATCGTCTGGCCGTGGCGTGATTCATTGTTGTCCCAAAGCATGGAGAGGGCGACCACGAGAATGCAACCCGGGATATCGTCTACGGGTTGGGCGGACACATAGGTCCGCCCCTACACGGATTGGTAGGGGGCGGACCTATGTGTCCGCCCAATCTATGGATCGCCAAGCATTCACAAACCAAATTGACCCACTACCCGTTTTCAGGCTGTGGGCGAACTGGCTGGCTCGACAGGCAATGCTCGGGAATGGGCAAGCCCTGGACCAGGAAAAACGTAAGCTGGTCGAAGTAGCCGCGCTGGAAGACGATACGGTCGTTCTCGACGTGGAAGAACCCGCAGCCGCGTAGTCCAAGCGGATCGCTCCACTCGAGGATGGCCCAATCGCCCGACTCGAGTAGGTTCTCCTCGATACAGACCATCGTCGCGCGGCCGAACTCGATGGCGAACATGGCGCGGATCGCCTCTCGCCCGCGCATGGGTTCGGCCATGACAATCTGGTGGTTGATCGCGTCCTCGGCATAGAGGGATACAAGCCCCTCGACATCCGCCGCGTTGAAACGCCGAATCCACTCGCGAACCAGTTCCTTGGGCGTCATGGCGTCATTCCTCTTTAACCCCGGGGACATGCTCACGCTCGCGCCCCGGCGATTCATAGTCCCGGACCGCAAAGTCCTGGGAAGTGTAGCAACCCTTGATTCGTCCCTTCAGGCGAAATATCTCCTCCTGGGCGCGCGCCATTAGAAGGTCTGCCGCGCCGATGCCCACATAGGAGCCCGCCATGCCGCCATAACCTCCTGCGGCGGCATGCTCGATCGGCGGAATGTAGCCGTGAAAATCGTCGACGTAGCCGCAAAGGAGTGCGTGCCGGATTGTGGAGAGTTGCTTGAGGCGTAGTTGGTGCTCCACAAATATCTCGCCGGGCATTCCCGCCAGGGCCAGTTCGCCGTTCAGGACGAGCACGGCCAGAGGCACGGCCAGGGTCTTCCCGAGTTCCTGCATATAGAAATTGAAAAGATCCGGATGCGAGGCCTCGACCAAGGCGCGTTCCTCGGGGTCAGAGAGATTCCATCGGACGCCCACCTCGATCATGGATTCGGACATCTGGACGGAGGGGGCGACGGGGGAACGGGTCTCCAAGCGACCGAGTTCTCGCATTACGGATTCGGCCGCGATGCGGCCCGACGCGTGCATCGCATCGAGACCGCCCCGGTCCATCGAGGTTTTGTCGAGATAAGGGTTGATGTCCCCGCACCCGCCCTGGAGGAAAACGCACTCGGTGCCCGTCACGCCCTTGACGATGCGGGCCATTTCCCCGGCAAAATCGCCGCTGTAGTCGAGGTTCGAGGGGCCCAAGATCACGGGGTGGCAAGCGAAATGGACCGCAATCGCAAGGGGGTGCCCCGAGGCATCGTCTATCTTGAGAATGACCGCCTCGCGATCGACAGGCGCGGTAGGACGCCGATCTTCGTTTCTCCATAGCATCAAGCAGGCGCCCCCGGGAGTCAGTATCCGCCGGTTGTGAGCGATGTCGATGTCCGCACGCGCGAATCCCCAGCGGGCCGGCTGGAGCGCGGCGACCCCCAAGGCAATTGACTCGATGATGCCCTTGGTCATGGCCTCGTGATGGGCCCCATCCATGACCTCAAGCCCGGGCGCGTGGTGCGTATGGGTCGCGTGGAGCGCGATGTGCTGCACCCCCATTTCGCGCGCCGCGTGCTGAATCACCGATCGCTGCGCGGCCATGGGCGGCCTGCCCAGATCGAGCGAGACCCACGCCGCCGTGTGTTCGCCCACGCGAAACACCATCGCCTTCGAGTACAGCGGGTCCAGGACGCCGGTGGCGGGCCCGCTACGGTTCGAGTAGCCCCACAGGAGAATGCCGGGGACGGGGGTGATGTCGGCGACGCCGAGGCCGAATTCGAATTGGCTCATTGCTCGATGCGCTCCACGCGGGCACGGCCCGGAATTTTCAAGGACCGGATTGTATCCGAACGGGCGCGCACGGCATATCCCCGCGAGGCGTAACGCAGGGACCGGAAAAGGCCCGGCCTCGGCCAGCCGAGGGCCATCCTACGGCTCCTGGCCTTACCGAAACCCGCCTCGCGGTGTCTCTCTAGCGGTATGATTAACGTTGGGAGAAAACTCCGATGAGTCCCGAGGAACGAACCTTATTCGACGCCTGGGTGCGGGAACGCGACCCCGAGGCATTCACGCAAGTCGCGCGTCGCTACGCCGCGATGGTCTACGCCACCTGCGTCCGCGTCCTGCGCAATTCCGCCGACGCCGAGGACGTCGCGCAAGAATGTTTCGAGACATTGGCGACCTTGCGTAAACCACCATCCTCTTCCCTCGGCGCATGGCTGCATGCCGTCGCGACGAACAAGTCGCTGAACCGGCTCAAGAGCGAGGGCCGCCGCGCCGAGCGCGAGACGCGCTTCGCCGAGTCGCTCCCCAAGATCGGCACGCCAACATGGGACGATTTGTATTTCCATGTGGACGAGGCCATTGCCGAATTGCCGGAGAACCTTCGCGGCCCGATAGTCGCGCATTTCCTGGCCGGCCAGACCCACGACGAGATCGCGCGGGCGGAGGATGTGTCGCGCGCGGCAATCACGCAACGCATTCATCGGGGCGTCGAGAAGATTCGCGAGTCCTTGAAACGACGAGGCGTCGAGGTCGGGGCGGCGGCGCTCGCGACAATGCTCGCCGAGAACGCCGCAGCCGAAGCGGCTCCTGCGTTACTCGCGGGCATAGGCAAGGTGGCGCTCGCGGGAGCTGCGGCGCCGGCGGCGGGGTTGTCGGTGTTTACGTTGGCCATTGGCGCGGTGGCCGCCGCGGGTGTGGTTGTGATGGCGGGAGCAGTGGGGCTGTTCGCGGCGCGTGAGGCGCGGCCGCCCGAGATCGGGAATGCACAATCGCCGGTTGTACAGACCGCCGTCATGGAGATGGCGGCAGTCGGTCCGGTTGATTTAAGCAACGAACTGGGACCCGATGCGGCCGCAACAGCCGCCACTCCTTCGCCGGTCGCGTTCAACGCCGCCGTAACTGTGGAGACTGTTCCTCCCGCGCACGCGACCGTGTATGGCCGCGTGACCAACATCGCCGGTGAGCCGATCGCCGGTGTGCCGGTCGGCGTGTGGGTCGCAGGCGGTGGGAACCCGTTCGGCGCGACCAATGCCGATGGCCAATACGAGGTCGACGGCTTAGACCCGGTCAAGCAATGTTGGGTCTTCGCGTACAACGAAGCGCCTGCCCGGCGCAGTCCCGAGGTCCCGCTGGAGGACCTACTTGCCGGCGAACGGCGCGAAGCCAACCTTATTCTGCAGGCGGGGCGGGTGGAGGGGTTTGTCGTGGATGCGTCGGGACGTGATCTCTCCCAGGCGCGAATCCTGGCCGCCTTGGTGGATGGTTCGCATTTCAGCGTCCCAACCTCAACCCTCGGCAAGGGGGGGGCGTTTACGCTTGAAGGTTTGGCGAAAGGTACCTATATGTTTGAGGTTAGCTTGTTCCCCGAGGCCCGGTGGATCAAGACAGGACAGACATTCCACATCAAGGTCGACGAGGTCTTGACGGGAATGATCGTTCGCTTGAGTGAGGCCCCAGCCTACACCATTTCCGGACGGGTGCTGGACCAGTCCGGAGCGCCCATCGCCAAGGCGTGGGTGCAAACGCAATCGGGAGCACCCTTGTACGAAACACGCTCGACTAAGACACTCGACGACGGTTCGTATGTTGCCGATGGGCTCGATGAGGGCTCGTATTTCGTCCGCGCAGCCCATGCGCTCCACGGTACGGTTAGTCTAAGCGGAATCCCCTCCGGATCGGAGGGTGTGGATTTCCAGCTTCCCCTCCGTGGCGGGCTCGAGGTGCATGTCGTTCGGGCGCAATCGGAGGAGCCGATCACCCGCTTCGAGGTCCTAGCAACGTTTCCCGTCGAGGGTTTGGATGACCCGATGACGGGCGGCGCAGGTTGGCGTTGGATTGAGGCATTCGATGGACGGCATGCGTGGGAGGGATTGTGGCCCCAAACCATGCCCCTCTCCTTTCGTGCCGAAGGCTACGCGCAAACCGACATCGAAGTGGAGATTCCGCCGGGCGATATCCTGCGCGACGTACGTATCGAACTCCATCCGGAGCGGATCATTCGCGGACGGACGGTCGATGAGGCGGGCAAGCCTGTCGCCGGGGTGATGCTCTTCGAGGATCGCATGCCCTATTCTTACGACATCGACAAGGGCATCCGCACGCGGAGCGACGGAATGGGCGAGTTTGTCATGCGCGGATGCAAGCCGGATATCCAACGAATCGTCGCGTCGCACTTTGCCTATGCCCCGGCCATCGAGCCCGTCGCGAAGGATACGGACGAGGTGACCATCACGATGACGGGCGGCGCAAGAGTAGCCGTGCGCGTTTCCCTGGACGACGTAGCCAATCCCTCGTGTACCGTTGGGATTCATTACCCGAATGGCGAGATCGGGCCCGAAACGCCCTGGAAACCGGACGACGACGGGCTCGTAATGCTTGAACATGTGACGCCCGGCAAAGACGTACAAGTCCTCGTCCGCGTGACCTACGACGGCGAACAGTACGGTCACCGGTACCAAATTGCGCCGCTCGATCTCGTGAATGGCGAGACGGCCCAAGCGGAGTTTCACTTCGCGATGGAGGATACGCACCTCGAGGCGCGCGTGACCGAGGGCGACGTGCCGCAACCGGGGCTATTCTGCTGGCTCGAATACGCGCGTCCCCAGGGCATCATCGAGCGCGTTGATACACACACGAACGACCAGGGCATGGTCATTCTCGAAGGCATGCCCTCCGGCGCGGCCACGCTTGTCGTCATGCCGCCGGGTGTCACCAATCCCGACGAGGCGGTGCGCCTCGACCTCAACATTGCCCTCGGCACCCTCACGACGGCGGAGTGTGCGTACTGACCCTGCGTGGCCTGGATTTTGCAGAATCCGTCACTACCGGGCGCGGCGACTTATTGGCTTACCGCCTTAAAAAATCTGTGAACTCTTCGGCTTCGAGATGCGCATGCCGGAGAATGCCTCTCAACGTCCCGCGGTCCAGTTCCTTGTGGTCGGGCACGACAACTTGCGCGTAAGGATCTCGTCGCGGCGCAGCACGATGTGACTCCCCCGTTGGCGAACAACCGTGAATCCCGCCCGCACCAACGCGCTTACGCACTCCCTGCCGCTGACCGTGGGCAAGGATGTCATACGGAAATGACTTCGAGCCGATCCTCGGGAATGGGTTGACCGTTCTCTTGCAAAACTGCGATATAGAGATCCACGCCTTCCTTGATATTTGCCAAGGCCTCGGCTTTTGTCACCCCCTGGCTGATGCACCCCGGCAGGCTCGGGCATTCCGCGACCCAATACCCATCTTCTCCCGGATAGACAATGGCATTTCGCATGGAGAACTCCTTGCTCGCGTGGTATCCACGCAACGCAATTGTGACAATGAATCATGTCGCGGCGCAAGCAATAGGCGTGACCGGCCTCCCCCCCATTCGCTATAATCCCTCCTTCGCAATCGTCGCGCGGACCTGCGCGAGGGAGGAAATCGCCATGAAACCACGATTTGCACTGGGGGCGGCTGCCGTCACCCTGATATTGGTGTCGTATGCCGCGCTGGCGCAGAAGCCGGTGCCGACGGCGCAGCTGCCATTCAGTCCGGCGAAACAGGCGGGCCGGACGCTATACCTCAGCGGGCAGATTGCGAGGACACCCGAGGGCGGCGAGGTGAAGGACTCCGTTGCGGCGGAGACGAAGCAGGTGATGGAGAATCTTGGCCGCGTATTGAAGGA
>CANKTP010000053.1 GCA_947486375.1 Candidatus Hydrogenedentota bacterium
ATGGTGATGACCTCGGGCGCGCTGAAGACGGTCGCGTGCAGCCTGATGAAGATCGCGAACGACATCCGGCTGCTGGCGAGCGGTCCGCGGAGCGGACTGGGCGAGCTCCACATCCCCGAGAACGAGCCGGGCTCGTCGATCATGCCGGGCAAGGTGAACCCGACCCAGTGCGAGGCGGTCACGATGGTGGCGGCGCAGGTGATCGGGAACGACACGGCGGTGGCGGTGGGCGGCGCAACGGGCCATTTCGAGCTCAACGTGTTCAAGCCGGTCATCATTCACAATGTCCTGCAATCGATCCGTCTCATCGGCGACGCGGCGCGTTCGTTCAACGATCACTGCGCGGTGGGCATCGAGCCAAACCGCGCGCGCATTGACGAATTGTTGAACAAGTCCCTCATGCTGGTCACGGCGCTGAACAGCCGCATCGGTTACGACAATGCCGCGAAGATCGCGAAGGAAGCGCACAAGAACGGGACGACCTTGATCGAGGAGGCGGTGCGCCTGAAATTGCTCACCGAGGACGAGTTCAAAGCGACGGTCGATCCGGGCAAAATGATCGGCCCGGACGATTGACCGGTCCACATGGGGTATAATCCTTGATCGAAGCAACTACCCATAAGGTGTAAGTATGTTTTTCGCATGGTTTCGCAGGTGTGCCGTGGGCACGATTTTGGTTGCGTGCGGTTGCATACCGTCCGCTCCCCCCAAGGAAGCTGACGACAAGCCAAACGTTGACGCGGTATCCGCGGCAGGCGGAGCCGCGGAAACTCCCGCGGCGACCGAGGCGAGACTCGTGGCGGAATGGAGCGCACTTTCCGGGAATCGCGATACGGCGCGGCAGACGGGACGTCACAAGGAAATCGCGTATATGCTGACGAATATGCGCCCGGAGGCGCTGTTCCCGATAATCGACATCATGGGCAAACCCGATACGGCGCCGCAAGTCCGGGTATTCGCGGTCGAGAGCATGTCGATGTTTACGCAGCCGGCACACATCGAGAAGCTCGGCGCAATTCTGGATTCGAAAAACGATACGACGGCACGGGCCTGCGCGGCTTCCTTACTCGGGACGATCCGCGAACCCAAGGCCCTCGAGTATCTCCGCGGCGCTGCCAACGACCCGGATAGGCGGATTCGATTCTCGGCCCAATTGGGGCTCGCGAGCCAGGGCGACAAGGGCATGCGGGACCAGGTCGCGGCGATGTTCGCCCAGGCCGAGGCTTCTCCCGAGGAAAAGACCCAAATTGTCCTGCTCGTTCTCAAGGATGCCGGGCCAACCGATTTGCCGTTGCTGGCCGATGCGCTCCTGATGCCCACGATGGATTCGGTTCTCAAGGGCATGATTGTCACCAGCCTGGGCCGCATTGGCGATGGGTCGGTGGTGGATTCGCTGACCAAGAGCAAGGCAATTGTCAACGAACTGGCATACAGCGAGACAGTGGATGCCGCACTGGCGGTGATCGCGGAGCGCGTCGCGCTACCTACGCAGATATCCACACAAGCCGCGCCGTAAGAGCCGCAGACAAGGACCACACGTGTTGTTTTTCGGAAAAAAGAAGTCGTCGCAGGAGGGCAGGGGCGAGAGCGAGGCATTTCCCCAGGCAATCGGCGAATTCTTTCGGATCGAGTTCGACATGTTGCTCAAGGGGAGCGTGTACAAGCGCCGGACGGGCGAGATCAAGCAGATCGGCGTGACGGTGAACGGGGCGACGAAGCTTGTCACCAGCGGCGACTTGGTCGACAAGGACACCCTGAAGGCCCTCGTCGCGGCAGGCGCGATTCGCTCGCCGCGCGTCGAATCCCGCAGGGAGCCCGTCCCGCCGCCGTCTCCCCCGAGGCCGGCGCCTTCTCCCGCGGCTACGGAATCGAGGCCATCCATCCCGAACGATTCCACAACGCCCGCGAAGAAGAATCGGGGACCCGCCGTGTGACCTCGCCGCTTTCGGTCGCCATGATCGTCCGCAACGAGGCTTCCCAGATTTCCGAGTGCCTCGCCGCCGTGCAAGGTCTTGCGTCCGAGATATGCGTGGTCGACACCGGATCCGACGACGGTACCGCCGACCTTGCGCGAAGCGCCGGGGCGAGCGTGTCGTCCTTTGCGTGGTGCGATGATTTTGCCGCCGCGCGCAATGTGTCGCTGGATAGGTGCCGGGGAGAATGGATATTCGTCCTCGATGCCGACGAGCGGATCGCGGCGGAGGACATTCCCGCGTTGCGCGAGGCGGTCGATGGGCCCCGCGACCGCGCGTACCGTTTCATGACGCGCAATTACACCCGCAATGCCGCCGTCGCCGAGTTTCGCGTCTGCGCGCCCGGCGACCCGCATTCGAGGGGATTCGCAGGCTGGTTTCCAGGCGTAAAGGCGCGGCTCTTTCCGAATCGCCGCGACCTGCGATTCGAGGGCGCCGTACACGAGTTGATCGACCGGTCCCTCGAGCGCGCGGGGTTGCCGATTCTCGACGTTTCCGTACCCATCCACCATTATCCCGAGACGCATAGCGAGCGACATCTCGAATCGAAGCGCGCGCTTTACGTACGTCTCGGGCTCAAGAAGGCCGCGTTGGAGCCGTCCAATCCCACCGCGTTTTTCGAGCTTGGCAACCAGTTCGCCGAGATGGGGCGCCACGCGGAGGCGGTAAACGCATACCGGGGGTGTCTCCGGATTGATCCCAATCACGCGCTTGCGCTCAAGGACATGGGAGGGGCGTTGTATTATCTGGCGCGTTCCACGGAAGCCGAGAGTGCATTGCGGCTCTCGGTGCGGATCGACCCGGGAAATCCGGATGCCTGGCGCAATCTTGGCGTCTTGGCGGGCGAGCGGAACGACTGGGCGGAGGCCATTGACTGCCATCGCCACGCCATCGCCATTTTCCCGGATTGGGGCGAGGGGCATCGGTATCTCGGGGTGGCGCTCGAGCGCGCGGGCTACATTACGGAGGCCATCGAGGAGGCGCGGCAGGCGATGGCGCTCGACCCGGGGTCGGCGGAGCCGGCGGCGTTGGTTGCGCATTTAGAGGGTTTGAAGGGTGGGAAGGGTTAGAAGGGCGGGGAGGGTTATAGGCTGATCCAGTCCAAGTCCCCGGGCGTCCGAATCTCACAGGGGCGGAATCGCGCCTTGTATTCCATCGCGCCGCATCCGGCCACGTAATAGCCGAGATAGTAGTAGCGCATACCCCATTGCCGGGCAAGCTCGATTTCGACGAGTGCGGAATACGTACCAGGGCTGTACGCCCGAACGTCCGGGTCGTTAAAGAAATAGACGGACGAAAGGGCGTCTCCCAAGCGATCCACCAGGCTCACGCCGACGAGGCGGTCGTTGGCGTAAAACTGTACTTCGCGCGTGTCGCGGCCGAGCGAGGTGTGCTCGAAGAAAAAGCGGTATTCATCCTCCGTGACCTCGCGGTCGAGTCGCCCATGGTGAGCGCGCAGATAGCGCCCGTACATGGCGATCTTTTCGTCCGTCGTCGAGGGGGGTTCAATTCGGACCGTGAACAGGCGTTGTCCCCGGTTCCAAGTTCGTCGTTGGGACTTGGAACGCCGAAACCCCTCGATCGGGATTCGAATGACCTGGCATGCGCGGCAGTCCGCGCAGTCGGTGCGATACACGAGCGGCCCGGAACGCCGGTAGCCGCCGTCCATCAATTCGCGATAGCCGCGTCCGATGGGCCGTCCATCGAGGTAGAGGAGCGAACTCACCCGATCGGGCAGGTAGGGACAGGGGTTCGATACGCGGTCCACGAGGAACCATTCCTCGAGTTTTTCGATGGGTAACGTCACGGGTCTACTCGATGCCTACAAGGCTGGCGCTGGTATACTTGCGACGCGGGGCGCGTCCGGCCTTGGGGAAGGATGCGCCCGGGAAGTCCACAAGGTACATCTTGCCACAATTGGGTCGACGAACTCGGTCGTCCGCCGGGAGACAGAGGAATGTATGCCCACCTCAGCGACGAAGACTTGTTGGCGCAATGCGTCGTGCAAACCTACCGTTCGTCGGGAAGCGGGGGCCAGAACGTCAACAAGCGCGACACCGCCGTGCGGATGCGGCATCAGCCCACCGGACTGACCGTCACCTGCCAGCGCGAGCGAAGCCAATTTCGGAACAAGCAGATCGCCCTCGTGGGGTTGAGGAAAAAGCTGGAGGCGATGATGAAACGCCCGGTGCCGCGGGTCAAGACGAAGCCGAAGCGGGCCGCGAAGGAGCGCACGCTGTCCGAAAAGAAGCAACAGTCGGAGAAGAAGGATCTGCGCCGCAAGCCCTCCGATTTCGACTAAATCGCCATGTCGTTGAACATCGCGGTCTTCGTGTAGTACTATTTGGGTGTCGCGGGAGTTTTCCCGCGGCACGCATGTCGTAGACAGCCGGCGGCCCTTGGGCCTTAATGTTGCCTGCCGAGACGGTGGACGAGCACCAGGACGCGGTCGCTATTTTCGTTTTGACTTGCCCCGCTTTGTCGAAAGACGACGATGCGGGGCGATTTGTTTTTTAACGTGAAAATCCATTCGGAAGGAGGTGAATTAATTTGGCACGACCCGAAAAAATTGCGGCAATCGAGGAACTGAAGGCCAATATCCAAGGGAACGCGATCGCCATCGCGGCGCGGTACCAAGGAATCACGGTCGAACAAGTGACCAACCTTCGCGCCAAGCTCCGTGCACAGGGGTGTACGTACAAGGTGTACAAGAACACCCTCGCGAGCAGGGCCTTGGACGAACTCGGAATTTCCGAGGCCTCCGCGTTCATGGATGGCCCGACAGCCTGGGCATTCAGCAAGGACGCCGTCACGCCGGCGAAAATCCTGAAGGACTTCGCGAAGGAAGTCAACAAGATCGGGATGCAAGGCGGAATCATGGATGGCAAGACCCTGAGTTCGGCGCAACTCGATGCGTTGGCGGAACTTCCGTCGCGCGACGTGTTGCTCGGCCAAGTGGTCGGCACGATCGCGATGCCGCTGCGCAACCTCGTTGGGGCGCTCAGCGCGCTCCCGCGCAACCTCGTCAACGCGCTCGATCAAGTCCGCAAACAAAGGGAAGAGGCCGCCTGACGCGGTCTCCTCGATTACCGAAACCTCCCCGGCATGCGCCGGGAAACGCATAGAAGCGAAAAGGAACCTATACCAATGTCCGAAAAACTGGGTGGTATCGTGGATCAAATTGCCGGGCTTACCGTGCTCGAGCTGAGCGAGTTGGTGAAGTCCATCGAGGACAAGTTCGGCGTGACTGCCGCCGCTCCCATGATGATGGGCGCGATGGCGGCGGCCCCGGTGGCGGAAGCTGCCGCAGAGCCGACGAATTTCAACATCGTCCTGAAGGAAGCCGGCGCAAACAAAATTGCGGTGATCAAGGAAGTGCGCGCGATCACGGGCCTCGGCCTGAAGGAAGCCAAGGACCTGGTCGACGGCGCGCCGAAGACCGTGAAGGAAAACGCCGAGAAGCCCGAAGCCGAGGCCATCAAGAAAAAACTTCAGGACGCCGGCGCGACGGTCGAAATGGTCGGCGTGTAATTCGCTTCCATCAATACGGTATCGTGACCGCCGCGCCGGGGATTCCCCCCGCTGCGGCGGTCTTGTTTTGGAAAATAGGGACAGTCACCTATTATTCGATCTGTCTGGCGAACCCATGGAATGCACGTTGCCCCAGATGCAGTCGAGATCCGAAAGTGTACTGCATATATCGAATAATAGGTGACTGTCCCTATTTTCCTATGTTCGCGGAGAATGACGCCATGACATCCACCTTGTTGATCCTCGTTGCACTGGTGTCCGCGCTCGCGCCGGGCGAGTTCGGATACGTGTGCCAGGACGCGGGGGCCGGAGGATATGAGGCCTTCCCCGACGTGTGCCGGCTCAAGGACGGACGGCTGATGAGCGTGTTCTATGCCGGGTGGACGCACGTGTCCTTGCCGGACGCGGAACACCCCAAGGGCGGGCGTGTCTCGGCGTGCTATTCGTCCGATGAGGGCGCGACATGGACGCCTGCGGTGACGGTGTACGACGGGCCGGACGATGACCGCGATCCGTCGATTGTGCAGCTTCGCGATGGCCGGTTGCTCTGCAATTACTTTTCGTTGAAGGGCAAGCCTGACGGCGGATACGACGGTCTCGGGAGTTACGTGGTCGAGTCGTCCGATGCCGGCGCGACGTGGTCAGCACCGCGAATAATCAGCCGCGACTACTATTGCAGCGCGCCCATCCGGGAACTAAGCACGGGTAAATTGATCCTCGGCCTCTATCAGGAAACGGGCGACAACGCGAACGGCGCCGTGGCCATCTCGGGCGACGGGGGACGGACATGGGGGGCCGTCATCGACATCGACAACGGGGGCCTGCGCCTGGACGCGGAGACGGACGTGATCGAGTTGAAGGACGCTCGTTTGTACGCGATGCAGCGGACATCCAAGGAAGACATGCGGTACAGCGTATCGTCCGACGGCGGCCTGACGTGGAGCGTATCCGCGCCGGTGGGATTTCCGGGTCATAGCCCGTATTTGTACCGCGCTCCGGGCGGGGAAGTGATTTGTGCGCACCGGCTACCGGACACGTCGCTGCATTTGTCGCGCGACGATGCGGCGACCTGGGGGCCGGCGGTATTGGTGGATGCCTTGATAGGCGCGTATCCCAGCATGGTCACGCTCAAGGACGGATCGACGCTGATCGTGTATTACGAAGAGGGTGACGGTTCCAGCATCCGCGCGCGCAAGTTCCGGATCGCGCCAGAGGGCGTCGAGTGGATCGGGTGGGGTGCCGTGAACTGAGTTCCTATGTGGATGCGAAGAAGAAGGAACTGCTGGCGGGGCATGCGCGATCACGACGAAACTACCTGTCGATTTATTGGGTCTTATGCGAGGGAAACCCCCGGGAGATCAACGATGCGAACGACTACAAGTGTGGCGGTTGTCATGTGCATGCTGACGGCTGTCGTATCGGCCAACGAGAAGGCCCCCCCGCAAATCGAGGGAGATACGATTGCGTTTACCCTAAGCGATTTCGAGGGCAAGGTCGTTTCGTTGAGCGACAAGCGATTCGAGGATAAAGTCGTCCTCGTCGATATTTGGGGGACTTGGTGCCCACCTTGCCGGCTTGCGATTCCATTCATAATCGATCTTGATGCGCGGTACCGGGACAAGGGTCTCGAGATCGTCGGGATCGCGTTCGAGAATGCCGATACGCTCGAGGAGCGAGGAAATCTAGTCAAGAAGTTCGCGGAGGACAAGGGAATCCGGTACTCATTGTTGGATGGTGGTGGCGACATCGATGACTGGCTCCATGTCGCGCTACCAGCCATCAAGAAAACCGAAGGCATCCCCACAATGCTACTGATTGGCCGCGACGGAAAACTAAGATACACACACACCGGTTTTGCGCCAGCCGAAAAAGACGCGATCGAGGGCCAAGTAAAGGCCGCGCTCGATCCGAAAACCAAGTAGCCCAGGGTTTGTAAGGGCAGGGAAGACCTCCTTGAACCGCCCAGCTTGAGTGTCTCGGCGTCAGCGACTCTAGAAATATCGCGCGACGCCCCCATCGGACGTAGTTATTCTTCGGCGAATCAGTGGGCAACGGCTGGGCCCCCCGCTTGACAATACTCCAATTAGGCTGTATAAAGACCCTATGAAGACTCTCACGATCACGGATGCCAAGAAGAACCTCGGCCGGTGGCTGGCTGCCGCCTCCCAGGGCGAAGACATCGGTATCGTCTGCGGGGCGGACATTATCGCGCTCCGCAAAGTGGAGGTGGAATCCACGGATTACGCGCTGCGGGAATACGGCGCGACCCCGCAACAGGTCGAGTCCTTGGAAAAAGCCACGGACAGGCGCCATCGCGCGCTCAAGCGGTCCGGGAAACTGGTCGCGGTCACGCCCAAGCAGCTCAAGGCGATGATTGGCTAAGCCCCTCGCCATTGACTCCGCCGTGCTTCGGCGGCTGCGGGACCTTCCCAAGAGTGAAAAAGTGGAGTGCCTGCTTGCCTTGTGCGAACTGGGCGAATGCTTCGGACAACCGCATGTCCACGGCGCGCTTGGTATCCGCAAGCTGGGCAACAAGTTGTTCGAATGCCGCGCCGGCTTGTCGTGGCGATTCCTCTTCCTGGATCGCCGGACCGATCTCTTCGTCTCGTACCTGGGGAACCATGACGAAATCAAGGCGTTGCTGAAGACAGGCAAGTATCGCTGAACTATTCGTGTGCCGGATTTGGGCACGAGTTATCGTTTTTCGCGGGGGGAAAGGCTTTGATACTATTCCCCGGCTGCGCATTGCGGTGTAACCACCGTTCCGGACTTGGAGAATCGAGTTGGAAATCCTCTGTTTCACGGTGACCCCGTTCGCCGAGAATTGTTTTGTGCTGGTCGAGGGAAACGAGGCGCTGGTGGTGGATCCCGGCGAGGCGGCCCCGGAGTTGTTGCAGGCTCTTTCGCGGTACACGGTGAAGACCATCGCCCTCACCCACGCGCACATCGATCACGTCGGCGGTTGTTCCGGAGTGAAGGCCGCCACCGGCGCGGAGTTGGTGTGTCATCGCGAGGCCGCGCCGATGCTCGAGGCGGCCCCGCTGCAAGGCCGGATGTTTGGGATGGACGTCCCGCCGCCGCCCGCGCCCGACCGGTTTTTCGACGAGGGCGACACGGTGAGCGTGGGCGGGGTGGCGTTGAAGGTCGTGAATTGTCCGGGCCACGCGCCGGGCCACGTCGCGTTTGTGGGCGATGGATTTATTATCGGCGGCGATGTCTTGTTCGCCGGTTCGGTCGGGAGGACAGACCTTCCCGGCGGTAGCATGGGTGTGTTGCTGGACTCCATCCGGACGCGTTTTCTGTCGCTTCCCGACGACACCGAGGTGTATTCCGGGCACGGCCCCGTCACGACGATCGGTTGGGAACGAAAGACCAATCCATTTCTCCAGTAGCGGTTGACCCGGCGAGGGAATGATGGTCCAATGTTCGTGAAGCTGGCCTTGATCATTGCGGCGCACGCATTGGGCGGCGTGCAGGTCACGGTCGCGCCCGATCAACCGGCCCCCTTTGTGTACTCGGACGAGCCGCTCGTCGTCGAGTTCGTTTCCCCGATCGCGATGACCGCGGCCGCACAAGTCGTGTTCGAGGGCACGGACGGTGGTTCGACGGTCGATTTGGGCCAGGTCCGATTGCGCGCCGGAAAACCCTTCTGGAAGTCCGTCGTGGGAGTTCCGGCGACGCTAGGGGTTCATACGTTGCGAGTCGCGCTTTCGAGCGGCGAGGCAAGTCGCGAGACATCGCGCGTTTTCTGCCGCTTGGGCCGCCCCGCTGGACGATCTTTTTATCCCCTATACGCAACGCTCGATGGCCCGCCGTTAGTCGAGACACTCCACGCACTTCGGCAGATTCGCGTGCAGGGCCTGCGAATCGACGGGCATTCGCCCAGTCTTGCCTCGGACATCGAGACCGCGCATCGGGCCGGTTTCCCGCTAAGCCTCTCGCTTAACACGGATGACCCCGCACTCGACGCGGCCACAGTCGAGTCGCTTGCCCGGACACAGGGCGACGTGGTCGAAACTTGGGTGCTCTCCGTTTCCGGCCAAACCGGCCAATTCATCCGCGTGGCCCAGGCAATCCGGACGGGGTCGCCCCGGTCGCGAATCGCGGCACGCCCGAAAGCACCCGCCGACCTCGCGGCGTTGATCCCGGCAGGTGCGGGTCTCTTGTTCGACGTGGTCGCCGTCGAACTCGGATCTGGTGCCGAAGCCGATGCCGCCGAATGGACACTCGCCGCCGAAGCTGCGGGGCGCGAAGGATTGAGCCTGTGGGCGATTCGGACGGGTCCCCCGCCCGCCTCAACGGCCGTCGCGATCCTCCAGGGGATCGCGGGCGGGTTCGAGCGGGTCGAGATTCCGTCCGCATGGCTCATCTCCGCCGGCGAATTCCGACCGGGCTACGCCGAGGCCGCCGGCCTCGCCACAATCCTTGCGAACGCGGCTTACGTGGGACGCGCGCCCGTGGACGGCGATGACCCGGGTTGGCTGTTTCGCTTGCCCCAAGCGGGCCCAAAGTCAACGACGTGGGTCCTCGCGTTGGAATCCAGCCCCGATAGCGAATGGTCCACGATCCCCGTGGGCGAAGGCGCGACAAACGTGTCCATGAGGGACACGTTCGGCAACCCGCCCGAAAAATCGGGGGACGCATCGGAGAATACTTCCGGGCTTTCCGGCGATCTTTTGTACGTCACGGGCACCGGGGGATCCGTTCCCATGCGTGCGGCCCATGCGGAGGTAAAACGCATCGCATCGGTTCTGGCGGCCCGGGGCATTCTCGATTCGCTTGGGCCGGACCTCAAGGCGGCGGTGGATTCGCTCGCGGCGAGCGACGCGCCGGAACCCTCCCGTCCCCAGTTTCTAGCGCTGATCCAGTCGATTCCCGAAATCGAGACACAATGGCACGCCGGACAGTTGGCGCGCTCCCTCGCGGGGCCGCTCATGGCCGGTGTGAATCGTCTCGCCCGGGCCACCGGTGTCCTCGAACAAGAGTTGGGCGAGCCGTTTCTCGAACCGCTAAACGAAACGCTGGCCAAATGCGGTGAGTACCAGTCCCTGTATCTTACCGGGACCGGGAGCACGCAAGGCCCGCACGAGCGCGGCGACTGGCTATTGGAAGAGATCGGCCGGCTGGGCGCGGAGGCGCGGTCGCTTGCAGAGTCCGGACGTCCCGTCGAGGCCGGTGCGGCGGCGGCGATTGGCGAGTGGCGGGCGCGGTCACTTGATGCGGCGGCGGAGGCCCTGTCCCTGTCGCAGCCGGACCCGCGAGACCAGGCCTTGCGAGAGAAGCCCGCGCCGGAACCGAAGAAACCGGCTGCGGAACCGAAAAAAACCGGAGGAAGGAAAAAGAAATCATGAAACACATCGGCGTTTTGACGAGCGGCGGGGACTCCCCGGGGATGAACGCCGCCATCCGGGCGGTCGTGCGCGCGGCGCACCACTACGGGCTCCAAGTGTCCGGGATCGAACGCGGATACCAGGGGCTCATCCACAATCATGTCCGGCCCATGGACCGCCGTTCGGTCAGCGGGATCATCAACCTCGGGGGAACGATCCTCCACACCGCGCGGTGCATGGAGTTCCTCGAGCCGGAGGGCCGCGCCCGAGCCGCCGAGACCCTCGCCCGACATGACATCGAGGGACTCGTGGTGATCGGGGGCGACGGCTCGTACCGAGGCGCGATGAAACTGCACGAGGAACACGGCATCCGCTGCATCGGACTTCCCGGCACGATCGACAACGACATCGGCGGCACCAATTTCACCATCGGCTACGACACCGCGCTCAACACCGCCATCGAGGCCATCGACCGAATTCGCGACACGGCCGCCTCGCACGACCGGATATTCCTCGTCGAGGTCATGGGTCGCAACAGCGGATACCTCGCCATGATGAGCGCCATCGCGGGCGGTGCCGAGGAAGTGCTCGTGCCTGAGACCGAATCGAGCGTCGAGGGCTTGATCGAGCGGCTCCGCGCCGGGGCCGCCAAGGGAAAGACCTCCCACATCGTGGTGATCGCCGAGGGCGAGGAATGCGGATCGGCGACCGACGTGGCCGAGAAGTTGGCCCAGAAATCCGAGTTCACGGACCCCAAGGTCACCGTGATCGGCCACTTGCAGCGCGGGGGATCCCCGACCGCCTTCGACCGCATCCTAGCAAGCCGCTTCGGGGTGCGCGCCGTCGAGGCCCTCCGCGCCGGGGAGACCGGTGTGATGGTCGGCGTCCGGGGCAACCAGATGATCTTGTCCCCGCTCTCGGACGCCTGGGAGCAGCACACCCGCTTCGACCCGTCCTTTACCGAGCTCGCCCGGATTCTGTCGTAGGGAATTTCCCCACCCGTTCAAACCCCCGGCCCGTCCCAATCGTCTTAGAACTAGAACAAGACGGAACGGCCCCGGGGCCGCGATCAGGACGCATCTTGTGGACATGTTGATGACGAACGCCACCGTGACGGAAGAAGAGCTCGTTGATCGCGCCAAGAAAGGCGACGTGGGCGCCTTCGAGGCGCTTTACCGGGCGAATTCCGGGCGTGTCTACGGGCTGTGTCTCCGGATGACCGGCAACGTGGCCGAGGCCGAGGACCTGGTCCAGGAGGCCTTTGTCCGGGCGTGGCAAAAGTTGAATCTGTTTCGCGGCGAGAGCGCATTTTCGACCTGGCTCCACCGGTTGACCGTGAACCTCGCCCTGACCAACCGCCGTTCCCATGCGCGGCGAGTGGCCCGGGTAACGGTGACGGACGATCTCGCCCCCTATGAGCGAGAGACGGCCGCGCCCCAAGCGGGCTTGAGGGCCGATTTGGAACAAGCGATCGCCTCGTTGCCCGAGGGCGCCCGCCGCGTATTTGTCCTCCACGACGTGGAGGGTTACCGGCACGCGGAGATCGCCTCGATCATGGGGTTGGCCGTGGGCACCACGAAGGCCCAACTTCACCGGGCGAGACGATTGCTCAGGGAGGCTTTGGCATGAATACATGCGACGAAATCCAGTTGTTGATGAACGACCGCATTGACGGCCTGTTGGATTCCGAGTCCGCAAGGATGATCGACGAACATCTGGCCGCGTGCGATTCGTGCCGGGAAGAACTCGCGATGCTCGCACGTGTCCTCGAAGAAGCGCATGAATTGCCCGCCGGAATCGAGCCCGATCGGGACTTGTGGCCGGACATCCGCGCGCGCATCGAGCGGGCCCCCGCAGTGGTTCCGTTCGCCCCGCGCGCCGGACACCTGCTTCGGAACGTCTTTGCCCTTGCCGCGATGGCCGCGATGGTGTTCGGGCTACTTACGCTACGCCAAGTTCCCCCCGCGATTGCGCCGCCCGTCGCGGAGCTTACGGAAATGCAGAAGATCGAGGCGGACTACCGGAAGGCGAAAGACGATCTCCTCGCGGTGTTGCGCGAACAACAGGACGGGTTGCCGCCGGACACGCTTGCCGCCGTGGAAGAAAGCCTGGGCGCCATCGAGTCGGCGGTACACGACTTGCAGACGGCGCTGAACACCGCCCCCGGCGACTCGCGCCTCGAGCGCATGCTGGCGGCAACGTATCGCAATGAAGTTAGTTTGCTCGAACAGACCGTCCGGCTTGCCTCGGAGGCCGACGCGGTTCAACGGTAAGAAGCCGGGATTACGAATTGACCAAGATTCGAGGACCTTGCGGCGGAGATTCCGCACGCAAGACTCATTACAGGAGAAAATCCCATGAAAGCATTTTGGTTTACAACATTGGCCGTGCTCGCTCCCCTTGCCTTTGCAGACCGGCCCGTGGACGAACGCAAGCCCGCCGCGCCCGACGGCACAGTCGAGATTTCCAACGTCATCGGCAGCGTGACCGTGATCGGGTGGGACAACGCGGAGATTCACATCGAGGGCACGATCGGCGACGACGTCGAGAAACTCGAATTCGACGTGTCGGGATCGGAAACGGACATCGAGGTGGTCTTGCCCGAGGGCCGGGGACGGAAGCGCGACATCGACGCCGATGCGAAGCTGACGATTCATGTCCCGAAGGGAAGCAGCGTCAACGTCGAGACGGTCACCGCGCCGATTCGCATCGAGAACGTGGTGGGCCCGCTGATCGAGGCCGAGAGCGTGAGCAGCGCGGTCACGATCGAGGGGGCCATGGGCGAAGTCCGCGCGGAGAGCGTCAGCGCGGCAATTAGCGTGAGCGGCTCGCCAACGGCCGTCGACACGGAGAGCGTGAGCGGCCAGACGACCATTCGCGGCGCGACGCGCAAGGTCAAGGCCTCCGGCACAAGCGGCGGTGTCGATATCGAAGCCGGCACGCTCGATGAATGCGAGATCGAATTTGTCTCGGGCCGCATCAACTTTACCGGCGGCATCGCGGACGGCGGGAACTTGAGCATCGATAATTTCAGCGGAAACGTGACGGTGGACCTGACGAACGACGTCTTCGGATCCTACGAAATCTCGGCATTCTCGGGCGGGATTAAGTGCGATTTCGGTCCTGAGCCGAAGAAGGCCTCGAGGTTCACGCCGGGGATGGAACTGAACTTCCAGCATGGTTCGGGCAACGCGTCCGTCGGGATCGAGACGTTCAGCGGCAGCGTGACCATTCGCCGGAAGTAACCGCAGCCTTTGTCCGGGCGCATTGCACGTTGCGATTGCTCTCCGAAGTCCGGTACGATGAGAGTTCTGGGTTAACTGGCGGACGTGGACGGCGGAATGACTGTAAACAAAGGGCGATCAGGGCGGTGCCGCGCCGCATGGGGCCGACGCCGAATTCCATGGATGCCTCCATGTCTCGCATATCCGAAATCGCCGTTTCGAGATCGGCTGCGCATTGATCCAGCCATGATCGCGGCGTACTCGATACGCCGCGCGCGCTAAGGCAAGGGCGAACCGCATGATGACGGCAAGCGACATTGCCCACCGATTTTCGTCCATGGACTTGGATTCGGAGGCCACGGAGTACATCGCGCACAATGCGGGGCGGTATGCGTGGATCCTCGAGCTTCTCGGCGACTTGCGCAAGGGCCGTGGCGACGGCCCCGAAACCGTGCTCGATGTGGGCCCCTCGTTCCTGACGCAGCTGGTTCAAGATCGATTTCCGCAGGACACGATTTACGGTCTTGGGTTGAACCACGCGGCATCGCGGGGCGGCCATTGGCCCGCCGCGTTGACGTTTCCGGAGAGCCACTTTATCGGGTTCAACTTGAACGATGCCCAGGACAAGGGCAAGTGGATCGCCCTTCCGCCGGTGGATCTGGTCATTGCCTCGGAAGTCTTGGAACATCTCTACACGGCCCCCACGCTGGTGCTGAATTTCCTGACCTCGAGCCTAAAGCCGGGCGGGCATGCGCTCGTGAGCTTGCCCAATGCGGCCACGTTGCTTAAGCGATTGGCCCTACTCAGGGGGAAGCATCCCCACGAGATGATCCGGGAGAATGCGGACAATCCGGGCCATTACCGCGAATACACGGCCGACGAGATGCGCCGGATCGCCCAGCGTTGCTCGCTCGAGATCGTCTCGATGTGTACACGCAACGTCAACTACGCGATGGAATTGGAGAAGCAGCGGCGTCTCAAGGGCAGGATTCTGTGCCTGATGCAGGATATCGCGCCGGAAACGATGCGTGGGACCCACTTTCTCCTGGCCCGAAAACCCAGGTAGCTTCGCGAGCGCGAGGTCCCCGCGGGTCCCCAAGCGTTGCTATCGATCACGAAAGTCCAGTACCATGCGTTCCGATGGGTATGTGACGGGTATCGGCAGCGGAAGGGCACCAGATGACGGGCAAGGCGGAAGGTCGCAGATATCCCCGGAGCGCCACCGGGTTCAAGGGGATCAAGGTCGCCTCGGGCATCCTGAACCATGTGGACAATATCAGTTGCAGCGGAATTCTTTGCCACACCCTTGAGTCGCTCCCGATCATGACGAAGATGAGCATCGATCTCGATCTCCCCGGCCCTGCCGGTCATACCCCAATCAATTGCGAGGGAATTGTCGTCCGGTGCGAGCCGGATGCCCGCAACGAAGGTCAATTCAAGGTCGCCATTCTTTACACGCGCCTTTCCGACGATCACCACCACGCCGTCAAGGAGTACGTCGAGAACGACCTTGCCAGGGCCTCGGCGGATTGAGCCGGCGGCGCCCGTGAATCCTGTTGCAAGGGGCCGCCACCTGCACGATAGGGTGCTGCTGCTCTGGTGTCTCGCCGCCTTGGGCCTTTCCATCGCATATCCCACGATTCGGCTATTGCTGACGGCGGCGGCCTCGTGGAGGTGGGGCGAAATTGTCCGCGGCGCCGGGCTGGAAGCGCTGCGCAACACCCTTTTGATCGGGTTCGGCTCGGTGTTGTTGGCGGGGATCACTGGGACCGCGCTGGCGGTCGCAGTCACGCGCCACGAGTTTCCATTCCGCCGGTCCCTCTCCGGATTGGCGTTCCTGCCCTTTTCGCTTCCGCCACTCGTGGGCACGCTCAGCTTCTACTACCTGATCGGCGCGGACGGCCTGCTTCCCAGGCTCATCGAAAAGGCGTTCGGGGCGAGCAATGTCACTTTGGACGGCCCGGTCGCGATCTTGGTCATTCATACGTATTCGTTCTTCGTTTTTTTCTACGCAATGGTCTCGGCGGCGCTAGAGGGCATGGACTCGGCGCAAATCGAAGCCGCGCGCACGCTGGGGGCGTCGCCGTCGCGGGTGTTCTGGAAGGTTATTGTCCCCGCATTGCGTCCGGCCTTGCTGGGGGCATCGCTCCTCACCTTCATGTCCAGCGGGGCTTCCTTCAGCGCTCCGCTCTACTTCGGTAATGACTTTCCCTTCCTCAGCGTCGAAATCTACGAGGCCAGGAGCCAGTTCGATTCGAATCGCGCCCTGACCCTGACCGTGGTCCTCGCCGCTGTGTCGCTGCTCGGCCTCGCCCTGTTTCGCAGCCGCCGCGATATTCCGTCCGGCGGGTCGAAAGGCGCCCCGAGGCGGCTGGCGTCGAAGAAAGCACGAATGCTGGCGGGCTTTTTTGCCTGGGCCGGGATGCTGGCGCTCCTGACGCCGCATATCACGATACTGTGGCTCTCGCTCGTCGATCATCGCCAATGGCATACCGAACTCGTTCCGCATGCGTTCACATTCGCGAATTACACGGACCTCTTCAGCGACCCCGCCGCGTTCACGCCCATCCGCAACAGCCTGTGGATGGCCGCCGCGGCCGCCCTCGCCACGCTCCTCGTCGGGCTTCCCGCGGCGTACCTGATCGGCCGGCGACGTCCGGGCGCCCGGGCGGTCAACCTCATCGTCATGATCCCCTGGGCATTGCCCGGGACGGTCATCGCGATGAACCTCATCTCCGCGTTTAACGACCCCTGGCTTCCGCTGTACGGGACCCCGATAATCCTTCCGTTGGCGTATTTCGTGAGAAACATCCCGATGTTGACGCGCATGGTGGGCGCCGGCATCAGCCAGTTCGACCCATCCCTCATCGAGGCGGGGCGGACGCATGGCGCGTCGCCGCGCCGTTGCGTCCAGAAGATCGTGGTGCCGCTTCTCGCGCCCGCGATTGTCGCCGCCACCGCCATGACCTTCGCCTCCTCGCTCGGCGAGTTCGTCGCCTCCATCCTCCTATTTTCCCCCGGCACCATTCCCATCGCCGTCGAGATCAACATGCAGATGCAGGGCAGCGGTGTCGGCGCGGCATTTGCCTACAGTGTGTTTCTCATGGTGCTCGTCACCTTGACCTTCCTGCTCTCGCGCCGGCTTGCATCCCGCGTCTTTTAACTGCGATCATGGCCCCAACCCCGGGAACCGGCATGAACGTCGCCCTATTCGGCATTAAAACGGAAAAGATTCGGCCCGATCTTGCCGCCCATTCCTCGCTCTCGATTGTCGAGGAACACCCCGATACCGTCATCTGCTATGGGGGCGACGGCACGCTCCTGACGGCGGAGCTTCGATGGCCGGGCGTCCCCAAGGTGCCCATCCGCAATAGCCGGCGGGGCAATCGGATGATGTCCTATCCCCCGGCAGAAATCATCGCGCGTCTCGCCGAGGGCACCCTGGTTCCCACGGAGTTTCTAAAGCTGTCCTGCACCGTGAACGACGAGGCCGCGCACCCCGCGATGGCTGCCATGAACGAGTTCAACATCCAGGTGGATCGCCCGAATTCCGCCATCCGGTATGCCTTTTGGATTGACGACGAACCCTTCGAGCACGGCGTCGAGATCATCGGCGACGGCTTCGTCGTCAGCACGCCCTTCGGAAGCACGGCCTACTACCGGCAGATCACCCGGGGCATTTTTTACGCCGGGCTCGGCATCGCCTTCAAGTACACGAGCGAACTCACGAACCATCTCGTGATACCGGAGGGGTCCGTTATCCGCGCCCGCGTCACGCGCGGCCCCGCCGTGCTCGGCTTCGACAATTCGCCGAGCGCGGTGCCGCTCGATACCGGGGACGAACTGACCATATGCAAAGACCCGAGGCCCGCGGTGATTCTCACGATGGAACCCATGCGCCGGCCGTCCGATGAATTCTAACCGGGCAAGGGCGCTTCGGGCGTCGAGGATGTTCTTTTGAACGCGGATTCCGCCGCGCATGGCGCGGACATCAGGCCCTACCGCGCGGCCCCCAAGATGGGGCTTCGCCGTTCGCTCCGGATCGCCCTGTCGGATGGCAACGGCCGCAACAACATGCGGTCGCACTTGGAGGCGCTTCACGCGCAACTCGGGCCGGTAATTCGGCAACGGGTCGGCATTTTCAGTTTCGTCAACCTGCTGGGGCCCGAGGCGAACCGCCTGGTGTTGACGAACCGGGGGGGCATTTTCTCGAACGCGATTCCATGGAACATGATCATCGGGAAACTGTTCACGAACGGCCTGATGCTCAAGGACGGCGCGGACCACCGCCGCCATCGGATTATCATGCAGGAAGCGTTCAAGCCGGGCGCGCTCCGGGCATACGCGGGGCGCATGAACCCGATGATCGCCGCGGGCATTGCCGATTGGGGTTCGGGCGATATGCCGCGCCCGATGTATCCGGCGTACAAGCAACTCACGCTGGAGATGGCCGCGTCGATCTTCATGGGCGAGGAACTTGGCGACGATACCCGCAAGGTGAACAAGGCCTTCGAGCGCATGGTGGCCGCGTCGATGTCGCTTGTCCGCCTGAATTGGAAGCATTTCGAGTACGGGCGCGGCATCGAGGGCCGCAGGGTCTTCGTCAACTACTTGTCCGCGCGCATCGGCAAGAAGCGCGGGGCGGCGGGCGAGGACATGTTCAGTCGGCTGTGCCATGCGACCGGCGACGAGGGCGCGACCTTCACCGACGAGGAAATCGTCGACCACATGGTTTTCCTGATGATGGCGGCGCACGACACCACGACCAGCACCTTGAGCTCGATGACATACCTTCTCGCGAAGCATCCCGAATGGCAGGAGCGCCTTCGCGAGGAGTGCCTGGCCTTGGGCAGCGGCCCTCCCGGCCTCGAGGCGCAGGACGCTCTCCGGGACATGATGCTTGTGTTAAAGGAGACCCTGCGGATGTATCCGCCGCTTCCGACGATGCCGCGGGTCGCGACCGAGGCCTTCGAATTCGGGGGATACGAAATTCCGGCCGGGACGATGGTCCAGATCGCACCCATATTCACGCATTACATGCCGGGATACTGGACTCGCCCGGAGCAATTCGATCCGGAGCGGTTTGCGCCGGGTCGGGCCGAGCACGAGCGGCATTCGCACCAATGGATACCCTTCGGTGGAGGGGCCCATGTGTGCCTGGGCATGCGGTTCGCCGAGACGCAAATTCGCCTGGTCATGCACCAGCTATTGACCCGTTATCGATTTGAAGCGCCGGAAGGCTATATCATGCCCGTCCAAGAGGCCCCGATATCGAAGCCGCGCGACGGCCTGCCGCTGCGCGTGGTTCCCCTGGGGCCGGCACGGGCCACGCAGGGCGACGCCAACGGAAATACTTGAGGAGAGAGTCGATATGCTGAAGGGAATGATCAAGGGAATCCACCACATCACCGGCGCGGTCGTTAACGGCCAGCGCGATTACGATTTCTACACCAAGGTCATGGCCTTCCGGATGATCAAGCGCACGGTCAACCACGAAGTGGGACACCTGTGGCATTTCTTTTACGGCGATTACGAGGGGCACGCCGGCACGATCATGACGAACATGCTCTTCGACGGAATCCCCCTGCGCAACTACCAGCGCGGCCGCGGGAGCATCGACGCGCTGGCGTATTCCATCCCGAAAGGGTCGACCCCATACTGGATCCAGCGGCTCGGCGATGCCGGGTATTCCACCACGCCGCGCCCGGATCGTTTCGGCGACAAGGTCACGCATTTCCGCGATCCGGGTGGACTGGACTCGGAATTGATCGAATGCGGCGATGACCCGCGCGTGACGACCCCCTTCGCCGGGCTTGACGCCTCGAACATCGTCCGGGGATTTCATTCGGCGACCCTGATATCGCGCATTCCCGAGTTGACCCTCGGTTTCTTTGTAATGGGTCTCGGCTTCGAGGTGGTCGGACAGCAGGGCAACCGCACGCGACTGGCCGTGAACGGCGGCGGCCCCGGCAAAATAATCGACATTCTCGACGAACCGAATCTCCCCTGGGGCATGTTCGGTCTCGGGGCGATCCATCACATCGCGTTCACCGTCGAGTCCGTCGAGGCCATGCGCAAGGTCTGGGGCGTCCTCGGCGGCGCGGGCATGATCCTCACCGATTTGCGCGACCGCAAATGGTTCCATTCGACCTACCTCACCGAGCCCGGCGGCATCAACATCGAGTTCAGCAACCTCGACCCCGGGTTCACCGTTGACGAGCCCCTCGAGTCCCTCGGCACCGCGCTGCAACTCCCGAAACAATGGGCAGACGATCGCGAGCGCATCGAGTCACTGTTGCCGCCGATGCAGTGGTAACGCCGCCGGCTTGCGCCTACGCTCCCCGAATCGTCCCGAAGATGTCCATGTGGCGGTCGGTGACGATGCGGATGGTGAGGTGGCCGAGGCCGGATGCCTCGAGTTGGGCGCGGACTTCGGCGGCGGTGTAGGCGGCGAGGAGGGAGTTGTAAAAGTCTTCCTTTAGGAGCGCGTGCTCAAATGGCGCGTATTGCTCGACGATTCGATACGCCGCGTCGGCGTCGTGGGGTCTAAACAAATCCCGTACGAAAATGGTCGCTCCGGGCTTGGCGATCCGGCGTATTTCGCGCCACAGCCCATCAGGACTCGCGACATGATGCAGGAGGCTGTTCGAGTAGACCACGTCGAAGGTGGCGTCCGGGAAGGGGCATGACTTGGCGTCCGCGAGGATCAGCGAGGCATTTTGGATTTTCGATTCCCGCCGCCGGCCCTGGCCAATGTGGAGCATGGGAAGGGACATGTCGATGCCGATCGCCCGCCACCGAGACGCGCGCGAGGCCACCATCAGGGCGATGTCGGCGGGACCCGTGCCGAGGTCGACGGCGAGCGCGGGGCGCGAAAAATCGGCCAATTCGGCAAGCCGGTCTACGAAGGTTTCATTCACGTCAAGAAAGTCGGCCTCGGCGTAGGCCTGTGCGCGATCCTCGATGTCCATAATCTCGGGTTCTGGTGTTCGCTCCATGGGAGTAGCTTATAGCGAAGTCCGCCGCGCGTCTCAAGGCGGGGGTGGCGGATGGTGCAGGACATGGTGTACAACTTGCCGGAAGAAACGTGATCGATGGCCGTGAGGCCGCCGAGGTCCGAAGATATCCTTCCGCGCGAAAATGAGCGTGGGGGGCGAACCACAGAGGAACATCACCAATGAATTTCGACCGCTCCGCCGCGTTGTGGCAGGAAGCGAACAAGGTGCTCGTGGGCGGCGTCAACAGCCCCGTCCGCGCGTTCAAGGCGGTGGGGGGGCATCCCTTCTTCGCGGTCTCGGGCAAGGGCGCGCATGTCGTCGACGCGGACGGAAACGACTACGTGGACTACGTCCTCTCGTGGGGTCCGTTGGTGCTTGGGCATTGCCACCCGCACGTCGAGGAGGCGGTGCGCAAGGCTCTGGAACGCGGCGCGAGTTTCGGTATTCCGACCGAGGCCGAGATACGCCTGGCGGAGGCAATCACGCGGTGGGTGCCGTCGATCGAGAAAGTCCGCTTGGTGAACAGCGGCACCGAGGCGACGATGAGCGCGATCCGCCTCGCGCGTGGATACACGGGCCGCGATCTGATCGTCAAGATCGAGGGCTGTTACCACGGCCACGTGGACGGCCTGCTGGTCAAGGCGGGCAGCGGCCTGACCACCTTCGGCACGCCGACGAGTCCGGGGATACCGGCGGCGTATGCGGCCTGCACGCTGACGATGGCATATAACGATCTCGATGCGGCGCGGACCATCTTCGCCGAGAAGGGCGACCAGATCGCGTGCATCATCCTCGAGCCGGTGCCGGGGAACATGGGCTTGGTGTTGCCCGAGCCTGGATATCTCGAAGGACTCCGCGCCTTGACGAAACAGCACGGGGCGCTGTTGATATTCGACGAGGTCATGTCGGGATTCCGCGCGGCGCGCGGGGGCGCGCAGGAACGCTACGGCATTACACCCGACCTCACCTGCCTGGGCAAGGTGATCGGCGGGGGACTCCCCGTCGGCGCCTACGGCGGACCTGCGGCGATCATGGACCGACTGTCGCCCGTCGGCCCTGTCTACCAAGCCGGAACCTTGTCGGGAAATCCGCTTGCAACGGCGGCGGGGCTTGCGACGCTCGATGTCCTCGGCCAGCCGGGCGTGTTCGAGCAGACCGAGAACGCGATGAACACAGTCTGCGACGGCTTGGGACAAATCGCGAAGGAGGCGGGCGTTCCCGTGTTCCAGACACGCATCGGCTCCATGGGCTGCATGTTCTTCCACGACGGCCCCGTCCGGAACTACGCCGAGGCGACGGCGTCGGACACGAAACGCTACGCCGCCTTCTTCCAAGGCATGCTCCACCGCGGCGTATACCTTGCACCCGCGCAATTCGAGACCGCATTCACAAGTATCGCGCACGGCCCCGCCGAAATCGACCGGACCCTCGATGCCGCGCGGGGAGCCATGCGCGAAGCGGGCTGAGGGGCTCTCATATCCGAATTCGTCGATAGTCGGTCGCCCTCGTCGGCCTTGGCGCGGCAAGCACGCATGTACGTCGGAGTCGCGACGGTGCGGGTCACACCGAGTAAGGAACGCGAATTCCGTCCCAATCAGCGCCGAAATCCTTGGTGTTGCGCGAAACCAGGACCGCTTTGTTTGCCAAGGCGGTGGCCCAGATGATGGCATCGGGCAGGCGTATGCGGTGGGCGCGCCGCAATTGCACCGCCATCTCCGCCACCGCTTGGTCTATTGGAGAGATTTCGAAATGCGTTTCAAGGTATTCTCGCAGTAGGGCATCGTCACCTTGCGCCCCGACCATGACTTCCATCCAAGTAATGCGGCTGATAAGCACCCGCTCATAGCGGGCGTATTCGTCACCCGCCTCGGTCAATCCGTTGAGCGCATCAATTACGATGTTGGTGTCGAATACAGCAGTCACGCAAGTCCGTCCCACTCGGAACGGAGCGTGCGCTGATAGTCGAGCGCGTCAATCTCTCGCCCGCGCCACGATCCGAATGCCGGGTGTTGTCCCAAGGGGCGACGCTTGGGGAATTGCTGCGCGGCCGTCTGCTGTTGGTGCAGGAACGAGACGAAATCGAGCACCTCGATTTGTTTTTCAACGGGCAACTGGCGCAGTTGCTCTTGAATACGCTCTATCGGGCTCATTTCATGCTCCTTTCATACAGGTGTAGCGGAGACCGTAATCCAACAAAATTATACACTTCCTCCCGGCCCGCACAAATCCTGGCAATGCGATGTCGGTTGTCAGGCGCGAACGATCTCCCCATCGCCGAAATAGCGTGCCCGGAATTCAGCGCATTCCCGCTGTGTCCGCATTTCAATGCGAAACGTAAAATGATGCCCATAATGAAATACCCGAACGCGGGATTTACCTCGCCCCCGCCCGCTTCGAGGCCGCCTTCACCTGCATCGTCCACGGCCCCGCCGAACTCGAACGGACCATCGATGCCGCGCGGGGGCCATGCGCGAAGTGGGCTGAAGGTTAGTCGAGAGGCAAGAGACAAGCAGATAATTTGACATTCCGGTCTGGATTTGTTACATGTCCTGTGGGTTTGCTTAGTTAATAATAATTATGCGAAAATCGCATCGGTGGCAAAACCGGGGAGGAATCGTTTCATG
>CANKTP010000054.1 GCA_947486375.1 Candidatus Hydrogenedentota bacterium
GGCACGATGACCGGAAGCTACATCCTCCAGGCCTACATCGCCCGCGGGCCCTTCGCCCGCCGCGAGCCGTGGGCTTGGAACGCGATCGCATTCGCCCTCGTCGCCTGGTTCGTCGTCGACTCGTCGGTCAGCGCGTGGCACGGCGCGTGGTTCAACATTGTCATCATCAATCTTTTCGCGCTGCTGATGAACGGGTTACCGCTCGTTTTCACCCGGCGTTATTTCCTCGCCGCGCCGTAGCCTGTCGATTCGCGCCCCATCGTCCGCATGGGCCTCGCTCGAAATCGCGGCGTAGCCGAAGCCCACGAGAATCGCCGTCAGCCCCCCGAGAAACATGGTCAGGCTGAAGGTCCCGATGAAGTCGTTGCTCCAACGCCAGAATAGGACGATCAGGATCGCGTCCGGCGGCGCGATGACGCAGCCCGCGATAATCATGCGACGCCCAATGACGCTGAGCGGTGTCGTCATTCGCGCGCGCGGCTATTCTTCGACATACAGGCCGCGCCAGTCGATCCCCGCGCCGTCCCCCGTGTGTAACTGCAAGGCAAACGATCCCTCGAAAACCTGTGGTGCCGGATCGACCAAATCGATCACGCGAATTCCGTTTACCCACGAGGTCACATGGTTGCCCCGCGTCCGAATCTCGATGCTGTTCCATTCGCCCTCGCGCAAGGCCCACGACCCGATGTCGGTGTGGTTCTTGGGCATGAGCCAGCCGCGCCGGTAACTCTCGTAGAGCCGTCCCGTCTCGGCCGGACGTCCCGGCATCACTTCGCCCTGCACGCCCGAGATGACCGGATACCCGTCGTCTTTCGGTTTGATGCGCGAATGATAGAACAGGCCATAGTTGCCGTCGCCGAGCATCTTGAACTCCCCGCGCACGCGGAAGTCGCTCCATATCTCTTCCGTCGCGAGGTAGCCTTCCGAATTCTTAGGACCGCGCCGCCCCTGGATCGTGCCTTCCACGACCGTCCATTTCTCCGAGCCCCATTCCTTCCACCCGGTAAGGGTCTTGCCGTCAAAAAGCGGCGACCACGCCGTCGAGTCGCCCAGATCGGTCACCCGCGCATCCTCGAATTGGATCGTCGCCTTCTCCTGCCCATCCGGCGGCTCGACGATCAACGCGATCCGCCCCGCGATAAACGCTTCGTCCTGCAAGCGGCAGGCGATAACGCCGTTCAACCGCACATCGAGGACGTCGCCCCTGGCGGAGGCGACCAAGGTATTCCAGCCCTCGACGATCGCCTCCTGCGCGTCGATCGACGGGAAGGCCAAACGACCGCGACCGTTCTCCTCGAGAATGCCCGCCGTCCCGTCCTTCGACGCGGGGTCGATGTTGACGCGGTACCCGTACAGGGCCTGCTGCGAAGGGTCGCTCATCTTCTCGAGCCGGTGCGCCCGCAACAACACCCCCGCACGTGCGCCGGGGGTCTCGACGTTGAAGCGAACAGAGACTTCGGCATCGCGATATTCGTCGGAGGACATCCATATTGCGGGGCCACCGTCGGCGCTTCCGCTCGTCGTTTTGTCGCTGGCCTTCCAAGCACCAGAGACCAATCCCGGCCCGTCGCCGGGCGCCAGCGGTTTCGATTCGGCAGCGAGGCCGTGGGATGCGAGTGCCGCAGCGAGAGCAGCGACGGCTAGGAGACGGAGAATCATCGTTATAATCCTTCTGTTGAGACATGGAATTCGTGCGCCGATATTTGGGGCGATGGCGCGACGTGTGCGCCGATAATAAGACATCCCGCCGTCAATCCAAAATTATGTTCCCGCGCTGCGTCTCAAGGTCCACCCGGTGCGTGAAATTGTTCAGCCGCCCTTGGAACGTCTCGAGGTGCGGCTCGATGGTCCCCGTCAGCGCAAACCTTCCCGGCTCGACGGTCCCGCCGTGCGCGGTCAGGATAAACATCGCGTCCGCCGAGTCGGGCACCGCCATGCTGATATTGCCGTCGTTCGCGGTGACGTTGATCGCGCCGAACACCCCCTCGAGGGCGATGATGCGAACGTCGCCCGCCGTATTGCGGATCGTTGCCCCCGCTCCCGGCGACACCACCACTGTCTTGCCACCCCGGTTGCTCACCTCGATGTCGCCCTTGACGTTCTCGAGCGTCGCCGTTCCGTTCTCGCACGACACCGCCACGGAGCCCGCGCATTCGATCGCCTCGATGTCCCCCGAGTTGTTCGACAGGTCGACCGCGCCCGCCGCCCGCGTCACCGTCACTTTTCCCCGCGCCTGATCGACCTCGATCGTCCCCGCCATGTCCGAGATGTACGTGTATCCGTTCTCCGCCGTCGCCTTGATCGGCGACGTCCGGGGGCAGGCGATCGACAGGTCGACCCGGTAGGCCTTCGCCCCGAGCGTCTCCATGTTTTCCTGGATCACGGTGACAACATGGAGCCTACCCTCGATCTCCTCGACCCGGAACTCGAGCCCCTCGAGCGCGGGCTCGACGTTCGCCAAGTCCGCCGACTCGACGCGCTTCGACGCCTTGATGCTAATCTCAGGCGCGTCCGATCCCACGATACGGATATCGCCCACCGTGGCCTCGATCACCACCGGCATCCCCGCCGCGATCGGGCGCGTGTCGACAACCTCGCGCACCACGGGTTCGTTCGTGCCCGAGATCAGCGGTTCCGCCACCACGCCCGCCTCAACCACCTTGACCGATATCTTCTCGAAAGTCGATTGCAATGAAATTCGCTGCGTCGCGTCGACGTTGGTCAATCGTCCATAGGCCGTGTCGCCCCGCTTCGTCGATTCAAGCGGGAGTTCCGACTCGATGGTCCCGAATTGCGTCGTCACCTCGATGTCCGGGTGCGCGTCATGCGGCACAAGGAACACGATCGGCGCGCTCTCCGCCGTGATGTCCATGTTGACCACTTCGCCGGGGGCCCGCAGCTCCACCGATCCGAGATTGTTGCTCACCACGAGGTTTCCCGACACATTTTCGAACACCGCTTTCGTGCTGCGCAGGCTGAAATTCCCGCCGCGGCGCAGTCCGATTGCGGACAGCTTGGTCTCCTGTCCGCGCGCATTCACTCGTACGGCCCCGCCAATGTCGCGCAAGTCAACGTCGCCGAACTCCGAATCGATCGTGACTTGCCCCCCGACCCCCTCGACATAGATATTGTGAAACAAGTTGTCGAGGAGCAGCGTGCTGTCGACTGGGACCGTGATGGTATAGGTGACCTCGCCGCCCGCCCTCGGGGGATCCCCTGCATCGGGGTAAACCGTCTGCACGTCGATTCGTTCCGGGCTGTGTTCAATCTTCACTTCAATGGCCTTGCAGAACTCCTCGACGTAGGCGTTGTCCTCCGATATCGCCTTGACTTCCGCCGTGATCCCCACCACGCTGTCGGGCCATGTCTTCACGATGATTGCGCCGAATTGATTGCTCACCGATATGGTCGGGGTGCTGGTCACCGGATACTTATTCTCGATCATCCGGCTGAATGTCGCGCTGGCGATCAGTCCCGTCGCCGGCGGCGGAACCGGTTCCGGCGCCGGCAGATTCTCCGCCGGCATGGTTTCGGCGGGCGGGGTCTCGGTTGCCGGCGGCGTTTCCGGCATGGGGGCGGGCATCGGCTCGGTTGCCGGCGGCGTTTCCGGCAGAGGGGCGGGCATCGGCTCGGTTGCCGGCGGCGTTTCCGGCAGAGGGGCGGGCATCGCCTCGGCCGGCGGCGCGGGTTCGGATGGCGCAGGCTCCGCCGGGGGTGCCGACTCTGCGGGGGGCGTTTCCGTGGGCGGGGTTTCCGCGGGGGGAATGGTCTCCGCCTCGGTCGGCGGCGCGGGCTCGCCCGCAGGCGGTTGCGCGGGAGGCTCCTGCGCGTACACATGCGCCCAACAAACAAAAAGCGCCAAGAACCACGTCTTGGCGCGTATACCCTTGGTCTGTCCTGTCATCGAGTGGCTACAAGCTTCTCTCCACATAGAGGGACTTCATTTCCTGGACGCGCTGCTCCCTCGCGGTCTTAACCACTTGGGTCGCGCGCAGGCTGTAGGGGTTGCGCGCGAGCGCCGCCTGGGCGGCGGACATATCATCCCCCATCACTTGCACCTTGCGCAACTGTTGCTTCTCGCGGTGTGTCTGCGGTTGCCATTTCGGCGACATGATCGCGGCGGTCAACACTTCTTCCGCGTGCGACGGAAGCTGGGGCGCCTGATACGGATACATCTCCATGCGGATTGGTGTCGCTGCCTGGGCCTGCGGCGCAATTTCGCCCCGGGGGGCGGCCTTGGGCAAATCCAGCGTGTATACCAGCCCCGCGATCGCCGCGATGCTGCTGGCGAATGCGAGGCCCCGGGTAAACGTCCCGGCCGCGGCGAACCGCGCCCAGCGCCGGTCAATCGCCTGGCGTTCGTGCCGCGCCGCGAGAACGATGTTTGCCGTGAACTCGCGCGACGGCTCGAGGTCTTGCGCCGCATGCGTCACGCAAAACGTCGCCCGCATGGCCTCGATCTCGGCCTTGCACTTCGCGCACCGGCCCACATGGCCCGCCGTCGCGCCGCAGATCGGCGAAGCATGGCCCACGAGGGACTCCGCGTATGCCAGCAACTGTTGTTTGCTCGGATGTATCGGGTTCAACATGGCAGTCAACACCGTTTCCGTTTGGTGGCCCAGCCCGGGCTCACGTTACATATTCCCGGAAGTCCATCAAGAGGGGCCGCAGTGCCCGCTCCGCCCGGACCACCCGGGATTTCGCCGTGCCCACGGGCACGTTCGTTATCACCGCTATCTCTTCGTACGAAACGTCGTGGAACCGCCGCAACACGAACGCCTCACGCTGGTGCTCCGGCAACTGTTCCAGTGCCTTCGTCACCGCCTCCGAGACCTCGTCCTGCCGGAACGCCTTCAACACGTCGGCCCGATCGTCGCCCACGTGTTCCAAGGGATGAACGTTGTTCTCCGTCCCGTCGCCCCAAGTCGCGAAGAGGCTGAACAACTTCGGGCGCCGCTTGCGCCGGAGCCATTCCTTCGAGATCATGTTCGACGCGATGGCATACAAATACGTCGTGAACTTCGCCGTCGGCTGGTAGCGTCCGGCATTTTTCACGAGCGCCAGAAAAACTTCCTGGGTCAGTTCCTCGGCGATCTGCCGGTTCTGCACCATCCGGAACGCAAAATTCAGTATGCCCTTCTGGTGCCGCTTGACCAGCTCGACAAAGGCCTCTTCCGATCCCTTGCCATGCTCCAGCATCAGGGTTTCATCGGCCATTTCGGCGACATCCGGCCCGCCCGCGCCCACAAGGCGCAGGTGTGACGGCTTGGATTCAAATTTTCGGTTGCTCTTTGTGCCGTCCGCCATAACCGCCTATTCCCTAAGAACGCCTTCCCTCGGCCAACGCTACTAATAATGCCCGGGCAAAGCCAAAAGTTCCCTTGTACCTGACTGGCTATACGATAACACAATCGATTGGGGGGCGGACAACCTTCCATCCCAAATTCGGCATTTGCAGGGACTGACTCCGCCTTTTGCCCGGCGGTTTGGGCAAAACGCGGTGTCTGTCCCTTACCCCAACTGCCGAATTTGGGTCCATACCTTGGGGCCGATGTCCATATTCGGCCCGAAACGCATTGACCCTTGCGCCGCCTACGTTCTATAGTGGTCTTGCGCAAGCGTCCGCGGGGCCGGTCCCGGCGGCAATTCCATGGAGCCCATGCCTTCCCCGGTGAGCCTCGCCGTCCACGACCAGCCCATCCCCGCTTCCAGGGGCATCCTTTTGGCGCGCAACCGCCGGGATCAGCCCTTTCCGGCGGCGGACCTCAATCGTTGGCTCCGTTACCTCCGCATCGTCTGCAAGGCGGACAAGGTGGACATCCTCGCGCCGCATGGATTGCCCGACCTTCCGCACGAGACCCTCGAACGCGCACTAGACCTGCAAATCGCCTTGTCGTTGCGCGTCGACATTCGCGCCCCAATTCCCGCCCCGGCTGAACTCGCGAAACGTGGGCTCCTCGAGGTCTGCCTCTCCGCCGAGTCGTGGGACGACGCGCGCTCGAGCGAATGGCTCCCGTGTTGCCGCGAGGCCGGCCTGCCGATTCGCATCCGCGTGGCCGGTCTGGATGCATTCGGCGGAGCCGCCCCGTCGCCGGGGCGCGATGCCGCGGCCCTCGCCGCGGCGGGGGTCGTCTCGTTCCACCTGGGCGCGCCCGATCCGTTTCGCTCGGGGCCCCAACCGGGCCAAGCGTGGTCAAGCGCCCTGGGTGCCGGAATCGAGGCCACGGTCCATGCCCTCCAAGATGCCGGGATCGAAGCCACCGTATCGGGCCTCCCCTTCTGCGTGCTGGACCAAATCGTCTGGCCGAATCTGGCCGGGGAACGGCAACTCGCGCTCGATCATCAACACTACATCCCGCATTCGCTCGAGCTGGCGAGAAAGCTCCACCGCCGCTCGCCTTATGCGATGGGCCGCGCCATGACCATGCTCCTCGCCCGCCACACCCTGTCGAGCAGCAAGGTCGATAACCTCCTCCTGCCGTTCATCCTCGACCACCAGATCGCCCATCTCTTCGTCGGCCTGACGCGCCGCTTGACGCATCCCCTCCATCTCTTCCGCGCCGCGCCAAGGCCCCTTGATCCACAGGCGGGCCCCAAGCCGCCTCGTTCCGTCTCCTTCCCTTCGCCTTGCGCCGAATGCAGCCTCGTGCGCATCTGCGATCGCGGCGAAACGCGAGACACCGGCCTCATCCGAAACCTTCCCAAGACCCCCGTCGCCGGGGAACCCATCGCCTCGCCCACGCACTTCGCGCGGCTTCAGCAAAAAAACCACGACGCGCTCGATACGCTGCGCGCCGAATCGGAAACCCGGGGAAGGGCCCTCGCCGAGAACGCCATGGCGCTCATGACCGACCGCCCCCCGGCCCGCTTCATTTCATCCGCCGAATACACCGTCAAGAACGCCTACCACGACCGCCTCGAGGGCCTCGTCAAATGGCACTCGGCCTCGAACACGGAAAAGCGCAGCTCCCCACTCGCGCGCCTCGAGCCGCCGTTCACGCTTTCCGTCGACGTCGCCGGCGGCATCGCCGAGTACGCCGGGTTCGCCTTCGGCCCGGATTGCGTCATCGTCTGCCCGATGGAGGCCTACCGGCACACCCTGACCATCCACGTCGAGGCCGACGGGCAATTTGCCCTGCTGCGCGACGGAAAGGCCGTCCGGCCCGTCGAGTTCGCCGCCCACCGTTACGTGCCGGGAAGACTCGCCGGCGTCCTCGAGCCCCGCATCGTCCTCATCAACATCGACGAGGCCGTCAGCACCTGCAACATCCGCCTCTGGGAATACCCATCGACCGGCTCCGACCCCCGATCGGCGGTCAAGTTCAGCATCCTCATCGTCAGCACACGCTTTACCCGCCGCCTGCAAGCCGTCCTGCAATGCATCGCCCACCAGCGGGATTTCGACTCGTCCCGGCTCGAGGTCCTCGTCTGTTACGTCCCCGGCATCGACGCCACCGACGACCTCATCGACAGCGCGCGCATGGCCTACCCCGGCCTGCGCATCGTCCGCGCCCCCTTCCCCGAACAGAACATGCACTCGAAGGGCCTCCTGATCAACGAGACCGTCCCCAAGGCCGCCGGCGAATGGATCATGCTCCTCGACTCGGACACGCTGCTGCCGCCCGGAATGTTCGCCGCCATCGACGCGGCCTCGGACAGTTCGCAGTTCATGGCCCCCGACGGGCGTAAACTGCTGACCCCGGAGACCACCGCGCGCATCCTGATGGGCGAAGTTTCCCCGTGGGACGAGTGGCAAACCCTCATGGACGGCCCCGGCGAATTCCGCCATCGCGAGGCCAACGGCATCCCCGTCGGCTTCTGCCAAATCGTGCGCAAGCGCCACCTCGTCGAGCTGCCCTACATGCAGATGCAAAACTTCGAGTGGGCCGACATGGACTTCGGCCTAAAGATGCGCGAGCGCGTCGGCGTGGAATACCGCCTGATCGGGCAGTCTGTTCTGCACCTCGACCACGGCAGCAGCCAATGGTTCGGCACAACCCGGCACCTGTGAGCGTGCCACGATAGGATTGCGCGAATGCATCGGATTTTCCTGAAACTCGGCTGGCTCGCCCGCTACTCGGGCCACTTCCTCGAGGAGTGCGGCTGGGCCTACAAACACTTCGGCTGGACCGCCGTCGCCTTCCGCGCCCGCAGCACCGCGCGAAACCTTGTCTACCTCCTCAAGTCGAGGACCTCGCATCGCGTCACCTGCCCCTGTTGCGAGTGGACAGGCCACGACTTCATGACCGTACCCGGCGAGACCTTCCTGCTCCACCGCTGCGAGTGCCCCCGTTGCGGCGCCCAACAACGCCAGCGCGTGCTGCATCAATACATTCTCCGCCACGACCCCGCCCTGCTCCGCATCGAGGGACTCGTCGTCCACTCCGCGCCCGAGGCCTCCATGGTCAAGCTCCTCCGCCGCATCCCCAGGGCGCGCTACCTCATGATCGACATCGACGCGTCCAAGATCGTCGCCAACCGCGGCACCGGGTTCCGCACCGACCTCCGCCATCTCGCCCTGCCCCCGGACTCGGTCGACTTCTTCCTCTGCCTGCACGTCCTCGAGCACATCGACGACGACCGCGCCGCCATCGCCGAGATTCGCCGCGCACTCAAGCCCGGCGGCCTCGTCTACTTCATGGTCCCCATGCACCTCGACCGGCCCGACACCATCGAATTCGGAAGCGCCCGCCCCGAGGTCTACGGCCACTACCGCACCTACGGACGCGACTTCAAGGACCGCCTCGCCGCCTTCGACACCCGCGAAATTCTCCCTCGCGATTTCCTCGACGAAGCCGAATCGGAACGCATCGGCAGCCGCGACGAGGAAATCATCTACCGCTGTACAAAACCGTAGCCCCCCCTTCCCACCCTCCAAACCTCCCTATCGTCCCTGCACTACCGGCAGCACCATCGCCGATGCCTTCGATGCGTCGAGGTAAATCGTGTTCTTCGCGACCCGCGGCGTCTCGGGTTCGCCGAGGGGACCGCCGGTATTGGTATTCACGTCGAAGCGGGGGAAGTTACTCGAGGCAATATGCACGGCGATCCGGTGGCCCTTCTCGAAGGTGTTCGCGGTGCTCCACATGTCGATGATGAGACGCTCGGGTTGATTCGGCGTCATCATCGCGACCTCCTGGGCCTCGCGGCCGTGGCGAAAGCGGGTGCGGATCGGATAGTCGAGGATGAGGGCCTCGTAGCCGTCGGGATACACGTCGACGAGCTTCGCGACGAAGTCAGTGTCCAAGCCATCGGTCGCGGCCCAGAGTTCCATTTCAACATGGCCGGCGATGGCGACATCCGTCTCCAAGGGATCGGTCTGGAACCGGAAATAGTCCTGCCGCGCGGGGATCGCGCGTTGGTCGCGTGGACCGACATCCCGGCCGAGGTTCTGCCCGCCGATCGTCGGCACGGGGTTGGCCGGATCGAAGGCGTAGGCGATCGAGGCTTCCTTCGCCGAGGGCGGCGCGGTCGAGATCGTGTTGTCTCCGTGTAGGTAGTAGCGGGTCTGGACGCTCGCGGGGGGCCAGGCATCGCCGAGGATGTCGCGGTTTTTGTCCGAGGCGTGCCCCTTGCGGGCCGAAGCCATCATGTAATAGCGGACGCGCGGCTCGTCCATGATGCCGTTGTCGATGCCCTTTAGCCAGTAGTCCCACCAGCGAAGTTGTTCGTCGAAGCCCGCGGCGAGGTTCCCGCCGCCGGGGTATTCGAGATCGCCCTCGAGAGTCCCGTGCCCGAACGCGCCCATGGTGAGCTTCTGCCGTCCCCGCGCGCCCTCGGCACCCTTCTCCTGGAGAAACATGAAGTTCTCGAGCGTGCCCTGCGCGAAGATGTCGTGCCAGCCGCCGATGTTGTACATGGGAATCGTCACATTCTGGCGAAAGAAGAGGAAGTCGGTGTCCTTGGTTCGCTGATCGAGGACGGCGCGTTTTTTATAGTCGCCGATTTGTTCCTCGGTGAGGCCCTGCCCGCGTAACCAGCCGCCAGAATGGCTTTCCTTGAAGGCCCCGCCAACGAAACGCGAGCGGTAATAGGAACTATCGGGCGCGACAATCACGTACGCCGCCGTGAGATGCGGCGGCGCCGTCGCGGCGGCGAGGTTCGAGGTGATGCCGGGGGCCGAGGCGCCAAAGATCCCAATCTTCCCGTTGCAGAAATCCTGTGCCGCGACCCACTCGACCGTGTCGTAGCCGTCGGGCATGTCGTTCTCGAAGGGGACATACGCGCCCTCGGAGGCGAAGCGGCCCCGGACATCTTGCGAGACGACGGCGTAGCCCTTCTCGGTGTAGCGAGCGTGGCCCTTGTCCATCCCGTTCTTGTTGTAGGGCGTCCGCGTCAACACCACGGGCCATGGGCCATCGCCAGTGGGCAAATAAATGTTCGCGGCCAGCTTCACGCCGTCGCGCATGGGCGCCATGACCTCGCGCTCGGCGTCCGGCTGGCTTTGCGCGAGCGCAATGCCCGAGGCCAACGCAAGCCAGATACAGAGAATTCTCGACACCCATAGCGACGGCATTTTCATTGCCCTGTCTCCCAAGTGCGCCCGTGGCGCCGTTTGCGGTTATTTCCTATTCGGCATTCGCCGTGGCCGCGCTGATGGCATCGGCGATTTTTCGCGCCGTCTCGGGGTCCATCCCGCTCACGCGAAACTTTCGCCCGTCGACCGTGTGGACCTTCACGGAGTAGCCCGCCTCGGGCCGTGCGCCCGCGTCGCCGCGCCCGCCGGCAACGATGAGGTAGCCGCCGGCAATCGCGCCCACCGCCCCGAATGCGCCAAAGATCGCCGCGAGCAGGGGTTCGCTACCCGACGAGTAGGCCCCCGCGCCGCCGACAAGGAGCCCGACCACGACAATCCCGCCGCCAAACCACGTCTCGACGGGGATGGGGCCGCGCTTCTTGCGCTTCCCGCCGCGACCGCTCCCTTCCTCGACGGTCACCGAGGCAATGGCCGAGGTCACTAGGCTGCGCGTCTTGAGCAAGACGCGCTTGCTCGTGACGACAACCTGATCCGAGGAATAAAAAATCCGTTCTTCCGCGCCCACGACGATCTCCGCATTACCTTGCTGCAACCGGCGACGGCGTAGTATACACAAGGACAACCGGGCGAATTTGAGCCGCATTGCGCGCGCGACCCGGATGTTCCCGGCCAATTTCCAATCAATGGACGCATCTCATGACCGAAAAAATCAGGCTCTCGAAACTCATGTCCGAACGCGGCATCTGCTCGCGGCGCGAGGCCGACAGCCTCATCGAACGCGGCTGGGTGCTCGTCGACGGAATCCCGGTCACCGAGCTCGGCACGCGGATCGACCCGGCGCAAGTCATCGCGCTCGATCCGCGCGCCCGCGGCGAGCAGGAACAGCGCGTCACGATCCTGCTCAACAAGCCCGCCGGGTACGTATCGGGCCAGCCCGAGGACGGCCACGAACCCGCGATCGTCCTCATCAAGCCGCAAACGCGATACGAGAAGGACCTCGTCCCGATCAAGTTCCGCCTGGCGCATTTGAACGGTCTCGCGGCGGCGGGCCGGCTCGACATCGATTCGCAGGGCCTGATCGTCTTCACGCAGGACGGGCGCATCGCGAAGCAACTCATCGGCAGCGACACGAAGATCGAGAAGGAATACCGGGTCCGCGTCGAGGGGGACGTGTCGGAGCAGGTCCTCGCGCAGTTGCGCCACGGCCTGCACCTCGACGGACGCGCCTTGCGCCCCGCGGAAGTGATGCAGTTGCCCGACGGACGCCTGCGCTTCGTGTTGCGCGAGGGACGCAAACGCCAGATTCGCCGCATGTGCGAGATGATGGGCCTCTCCGTCTCGGGGCTCAAACGGATTCGTATCGGCAACGTGCATCTGGGGCCGCTGCCCTCGGGCCAGTGGCGCTATCTCGGGCCAGGGGAAACTTTCGGATAGACGGGCTGAAAGAAACCGCCGCCTATACTCCCTTCCGTCCCTTTTCCCGAACTTGCGCAACTTCCGCTAAAACATCCGCAGCTGCCTCTCCGTTAGCCGGGCGAACGATCCGCCCACGAATTGCAGGATCGCGTCGGCGATGGGCGCGAGTTGGCGCTCGACGTAGTGCCCGTAGTCGATGCGCGAATGCAGCGCCTCTGCGGGCTCGGGGCCGTTGACGGTGATGGCGTACGAAATCCACCGGCCCGCTTCGGGCAACTTGCGCGCGGCCTGGATGTGCGGGGGCACGTTCTTCTTATAGTCATCGAGCGGACGGCGGATACGTTTCCGGTACATCAAGTCCGCGTCGCGGCGTCCCTCGAGGACCCCGGCGACAGTATCGAGGATGTACGCCTCGAAGGGTTCGTCGAGAAATATCCGGCGGTAAAGCTCGCGCTGGAATTCCCGGGCCAGCGGCGTCCAGTCGGTGCGCACGCTCTCGAGCCCCCGGAAGACAAGGTCGATTCCGCCGGTTGCGGCGCGCACACAGCCCGCGTAGCGCTTCTTCGTGCCGAGTTCGGACCCGCGAATCGTCGGCATCAGGAAGCGGAGATAGTGCGTCTCGAACTGGAGTTCGAGGTGGGACTCGATGTCCAGCTCGCGCCGCGACGTTTCGCGCCACCATGCATTCAGCCGTCGCGCGAGGTCCGCCCCCGTCTCCCGGCATTCGGCCTCCGTGGGGCCGGGGCCGAGCAACACGAACAGCGAGTCGGTATCGCCATAGATCACCGTCTTTCCGTCGTCCTCGATAAACTTCCGGCTGCGCAGGATGATCTCGTGGCCGCGCGTCGTGATCGACGCGGGGAGGTCCGGATGATGAAACCGGCACCCCGGCGTGCCAAGGACGCCGTAGAACGAATTCATCAGGATCTTGATCGCGTACGAAAGCGGCGCGTTGCGCTCGGCCTTGGCGGCCTCCCGCGCCGCCGACAAGGAAGCGATGAGGCCGGGGAGGATATGGTTTGTGCGCGAGAATCTCGCGTTCCCGCGTCCCGGCACGGGATCTTCTCCCGGGAAGGCCATGCCGAGCGGATCGATAAAGAACGTCCGGATGATGCTCGGGTAGAGGCTCTTGAAGTCGAACACCAGCACATTGTCGAAAAGGCCGGGCCGCGAATCCATGACGTAGCCGCCGGGACTTCCGGCGGGATCGTCCGCATCGTTCACGTCGCGGGCGACGTGCCCCTGGCGGTGCAATCGCGGCAAGTACTGAAAATCGAAGGCCGCGACCGATCCGCCCTGCCGGTCGACGGCGAGGCCGGTAAGCTTGCTGCGCGCGACGGCGAACGACAACAGGCCCGCCTTCTCGACGATGCCGTTGACCAACCGGCAGTCCTCGAGGTTGTACGCCGCGAGACTCGGCTTGTCCTCGCGGTAGAGGCGTTGAATCTCGGCGAGGCGATTCCCGGGGTCATGAATGGCCTTGCCCCGGCCCAGCAACTCGCGTGCGACGTGCTCAAGCGAGAATTGCTCGAAGGGCATCGCCGCGCTCCGGAGCAAGTCAATGCCGTCCAACACCACCCGCCCCGCCATCCGCGCCGTGCGCGCCTGCCGCGCGGTCGCCGGATGAAGTAGCTCCAGGACGCCCCGGTTCCGGCCCAACGCGAATGGCAGCCGCAATTCGGTGCACTTCCGCGCGAGAAACATCAGGTCGAAATTGATTACGTTCCAGCCGAGGATCACGTCGGGATCGACAAGCGCGATCCAGTCGAGAAATGCCGCCACCAGCCCACGCTCGTCCGGGAAATAGCGGACGAGTTCCGTATCGACGCCCTCGCCGCCCATGAAGACGCGCTCATGCTCCCCCATCGCGCCCGCGATCGAGTAGAGCATCCCCGTCGTGCCCTCGGTCTCGATGTCAATCGACACGGCGCGCAGTTCGGGGAGATGATCGCTGGCCGCCATGACCGCGTTGCGATACTCGACATGGCCCGCTTTCGCCACCGCGTCGCCCTCGACCCGGCAGGCGCCGCGGATGAATCGCTCCATCAGAAACCGGTCAACGGGCTTGATGTCGGACTCGTAGGCATGGCCGCCCCGCGTCCGAATCCAGTCGCGCGCCGCGAGCAGGGCGGACTGGCTCGCGAAGTACAAGGCGTCCACGTCACGTCCCCCCAACGTCCGCAGCTCGGGAGACGCCCTCCGCGCGCCCGGGGGCGTCGGCGCGTCGCGCTCGACGAAACAAATCGCCTCATGCCCCCCGGAGACGATGCGCACGGGCCCGTCTTGCGACGCCCCCCAGAACTCGAGCTCGACACCATCGCGGGTGTCCCGCCATTGGCGGGTCAACAAGAACAAGGAAGTCGCGGTCATCGGGAGAGTGTATCGAAGACGCCACCGGCAAAGGCCGCACGCGCGTTCATACCGCCCCTGCCTTCCATAAGTCCCATAAGTCCCATAGGTCCTATAGGTCCCATAAGTCCCATAGGTCCCATTGACCTATTCGCGGTCCGTTTTCCGAATCGCGCGCCCACACAAGACTTCCCTCATTCCCTCACCCAACCGCCGCCAACAACGTCTTGGCCGCGAGTTCGCCCAAGGCGATCGACTGGCAAAGACCGCGGCCGTCGCTCGGCTGCACGTACAACGCGGGCAGCGGCGCATCGAGGAACTGGAGAACCGGATCGTCCCCATCTCGCGGGCATTTGACGTACCGCGCGATCGCCGTCTCGGTGATGGCCAGGTCGCTCTGCACACGCCCAAGCAGTAGCCGGGGCTCGATGAACGTTTCCAGTTCGTCCCCGATGGCCGTTCGGGACCGATCGGTCTGCGCCACGGCCTCCGTTTCATCGCGAATATGGGTGTCAAGCATGCGCCTCAGCCCGGGCACGTCGGTGAAGAGGGCGTTGATATCGAGCGCCCGCGCGGCCTCGGAAAGGTGCGGGACAATACGCCGGCGGCCGGGCCCGAACCCCTCGTAGCGCGCCACCGCCGTCGCCCCGGCCACGGAATGGCGCATGACCGGCAGGTGTCCGGGCGAGCGGTGATCGAAGACGTGGAGATGCACCGCGTACCCCGGGGGCAGCGCCTCCGGAAAGAGATCGCGGTGAACGCCCACGCACAACACGACGGAATCGGCCCGAATCGCGAGCTTGTCGCGTGTGCTCTCCGCGAGAAAGTGCGTGCCGTCGAAACCCGTGATCCGGTAACCGAAGTGCGCCTCGACATTCGGTTCCTCCAAGGCCCATCGCGTGAGGTCGACCACGAAACGGCGCGGGTCGAGTCCCAGCGCTCCCCCGTCGCGCACCGCAAAGGCGACGCGGTCCGCCCGCAAACCCGGCACGTCCGGCAGCGCGTCCCCGTGGAGGCGGTCGCAGCCCTCCAGCCGCCCGTCGCGCAGGGCCGAATCGAGTACCTCCCGCACCGCCAGGTCCAGCGGGCCGTCGCCGTTCCCGGCGCACACGAGCCACGGCCGTGGCTCCGCGTGCAACACGCCCGCCCGCGTCAGTTCCCGCATCGATTGGAGGGTCGAGCGTCCCAGATCCTTCGCGAGGCTCCCCTCCTCGAAGGAGTGAATGATGATTTGCCCGGCGGCATGCGGACACGACATCGACAAGCCCCCGAAATCGCCCTCGAGCACGCGATTCGAGTCCACGAGGTGGACACTGCGGCTCGTATCGCGCAACGCACGCGCGAGCGCACGCGCCGTCGACACGCCAAGCGGGCCGCCCCCGACGACGAGAATGTCGCCCGGCGTCCCGATTGTGAGCGAGGATTTGGCCATTCGAGGGGGATTCGTCGCGGCGCCAGCGACCGCCTAACGGGCCATGTCCTTCAAGACGGCCAGCGCGACGTCCGGGGTATCGGTGATGAGAAAATCGACGCCCCATTCGGCCAGCCGGCGCATGTCGGCAGGGTCATTGACCGTCCAGACGGCGATGGTCTTGCCGCGTGCATGAAGGCTGGTGATCAGTTCCTTCGTGACGTCGGCCTTGTTGATGTTGAAGCCGTGCGGATCGAGGACCTCGAGCCACCGGAGAAACCACGGCCACTGCGCGGGCTTGTCCTTGTCGCCCGAGGCGAGCAGTTCCGTCCGCAGCTCCGGCGCCTCGGCCAGCACCGCCGCGCAGACGACCGGCGAGAACGACTGGATCACGACCTCGCGCTCCATGTTCCGTGCGCGCACTTCGCGCACGATCCGGCGGGCAAGGTCGAGGTTGCGCGATCCGCTCTCCTCGATCATGCGCAACATCGCGGCGCGATCGAGGGCCTCTGTCTTCGCGAGGATCGCGGCCATCACGGCATCGTCGTCCGCGCTGTCCTTGACCTCGATGTAGACGCCAATCTTCCCCTTGGCGAAATCCAGGGCATCGCCCAGCGTGGGCAAGGGTTCGCCCTTGAAGGCCTCGCCAAACCAGGCCCCGGCCTCGGTCTTCTTCAACTCGGCAAGCGTATGGGCATCGACGCGGCCCGCGAGATCGGTCGTCCGCTCGAGCGTGTCGTCGTGGATGACGATCACCGCGTTGTCCTTGCTCAGCGTGCAATCCAGCTCAAACCACGGCGCGCCCTTCTCATGCGCAAGCCTAAACGAGGCCAGGGTGTTCTCCGGCGCATACGCGCTCGCGCCACGATGAGCAATCACGCTGGTCCCGGCGAAGGCCGATGTCGATCCGAATATGCCCATGGCGAGAATTTCCAATGCCAGTGTGGAAACAGGCTTCATTGCGTCAATCTCCGCTGGCAATGCTACTCGATATCATGCACGCGGGGCAAAAGTAAGCCGGGTTGCGCGGCGGTACTTTGCATATCTCCTGTGATAGTATATTGCATCATGGATACGGAAAATTATCATGATGCCGAATAGATTGGCCTATTCGAGGAATCCACCGCCCCTTGCGTCCCTTACGTCCCTTCCGCCATCAAGCCCTTAAATACAGGGCCCGCGATTGTCCAACCAACATCGCGGAATCGAGTCGCCACTTCGCGCGCCTGACTCTCGGAGGTACACACGCCGAACACCGTCGGGCCGCTCCCGGACATGCGGGCGCCGCAGCAACCTGCGTCAAGTAGGCGTTGCTTGAGTTGCCCTAGGCCGGGGTATTGGACAAAGACCACGCTCTCCATCGCATTGAACAGCGTCCCGGCAATATCGCCCGAGGCGAGGCGCGCGATGGCCTCGTCAAATCCTCGTGTCCGGCCTTCGATGCGTGGCGCGGCGTTTCTTGGCAGGTCCGGATGGTTGTAGACCCACGGCGTGCTCACCGCAATACGCGGGTGAAGCAATACGAACCACACGGGATGAATCGGCGGCAGCGGGGTCAACCGTTCGCCCCGGCCCGTCGCGGCCATCGTGCCCCCCTCGAGACAATACGGCACGTCGGAACCGAGCATCAGCGCAAGCTCGCCAAGCCTGTCCTTCGGGATACGCAGATCGCATAGGCGATCAATTGCCACCAAGGCCGCCGCCGCGTTTCCGGACCCCCCCGCGAGCCCGGCGGCGACGGGGATGCGCTTGTGGATGGCGACGCGCACGCCGAGGTCCCGGCCCGCCTCCCCCGACAACAACTTGGCCGCGCGGTACACGAGGTTGCTCTCGACCGGCCCAAGATCGACGCCGGGGCTCTCGACCGCGATACCTGCGGCGTGCGGCTCGAACTCGAGGGTGTCGGAAAGGTCGACGGTCTGGAAAATCGTCTCGATGTCATGAAAACCGTCGGCACGCCGCTCCAGGACGTCAAGATACAGGTTGATCTTGGCGTACGAACGGTACCGTGGCGCGGCGACCAAGATCAGCCCCCGGCGGCGGGGGCGAAGATGCTGCCGAAGGCCTCGCGGAACTTCGAGTCGCTCGATCCGACGATTTCGATCGGGCCGGCGAATCGGCGGATGGCCTCCGACAACTCGGCCGAGGGCGGTTGCATGGCGCCCGCGTCGACGCGGATGGGTCCGGCGGAGATTTGATACTCGCGTAACCACGCGGTGCCGTCCGCAGCCTCCTGCCAGGCCGCGAGGTCCTGCCCCAGCGTGAGGTTCGAGGAGGGCAACACCGGCAATTCGCCCGCCGCCTCCGCCATGATAGCGAAGGCGTGGGTATCCGCCTCGACCCGGGTGATCTTGAAATGGGAGAGGACCTCGTCAGGAATCGCGGAGGGCTTGACCACGAAAAATTGAAAACCCCAGCGGACGGCCTTCTCCATGCGCTTCACGCCGTATTGGTGCGCGGCGGGAATCGTGGGATTGAGCCAGCGCGCGCCGTCGGTCGACAGCGCCGTCCACGAGGCGTCCCCGTTGTCCACAATCAGCGGATCGACCGTGATGCCCGGTTTCATGCCGGCCGTGACGATCCCCTGCGCCACCGTCTTCATGTCCTTCGGAAACCGCGGCGACGCGCCCTCGAGCGATCCCGGACGGCCTTCCCAAGTGCCGGGAACCAGCGCGTGATCCACCGGTGTCTTGGACCAGTCGCCCGCGATCGCGGTCAAATCCGACGCGCCGCCATCATCCCCAACGGTTACCCAGCCGGCCGGACAGTGCCCTTTCTGGCCCGGCCCCGGCAGCACGCTCAACGACCACGAGAAGAACTGCATGATGCGTTTCTTCTCCGGCGTGCCGAACGAAATCCAGAGCGGATCGGTTTGAATCTCCTCCTGCGGCGCCAGCGTCAAGGGCGGATCGAAGCGGCATTCGATGTTCCCCTGCCATGCCTTTCCGTCCGGCACGAATTGGATGTCCGACTTCATCTTTCCGGTCTGGAGTATCCCGATGGCCAGCGTCGCCTCGACGTCCTTGAATTCAATCTGGAACAGGCTGGCCCGCTTGTCGCTATTCATGACCGGGAAGCTCGCGCGGCGGCTCGCGCGCACCGCTGTCACGGCCGCGGTGGACAAGTTCTCCATGGCGCCGGGCCCCACCAGCGCGGGCCGCACCGCCACAATCTCGACCGGCGCCTCGCCGATGTTCTTCACGTCGATATAAAGCGTCAGGAAGGGCCGCTCCGTATACCGCGCGATCGCGCTCTTGATCACGAGACCCTTTTCCGGCTTGAACTGCGAGGTGTAGAGAATCCCCGCGCCAAGCGGCCCGGCGAACGGCCCGCGCCCGTTGGTGTCATTCTTCAGGTCCGAGAGACGCAGGGTCGTACCGTCCTTGAACACGATCTCGGCCTGGACGTCCTTGACGACCTCCCCGATGCCCTGCACGTCCAGCGTCCACTCCGTGGACTTGACGTCGTAAAGGAACGACGTGTTCGATCCGGAGAACGTATAGTGGTCGCGCAACGACCACGGGATTATCCCCGTGTATTCCTGCGCCCGCCCGGGAAACATGGCGGCGCCAAGACTCAGGAGTAGGAGGAGGCGAATGCACTGCAACATCGAGTTTTCTCCGGCGGGACGGTCCCCGTTTGGGTGAGTGGAACGCGGAATTATACCCGAGAGGACATCGGCATGCCGAAATCCGGAATAGCGGTCTTTCCCACGGTTTGGCCGCGTGAAGTTCTGAATCGTCCTCCTGCGGCGCTCGGGTAATTCGGGGTTAATTCGGGGACGGGCTACGAAGTACGCGGGCCGGAATTGAGGCGCTTTGCGTACCCGTGGGCGTATTTCGTAGCCCGTCCCCGAATTAACCCGGCGTGCGCCACGACAATCCCCCGAAGCGCGCAAAGTCTCGATCCAGCGTAATCCATTCGCAACCCCATTCGTTCGCCAAGGCCGCATACCATGCATCCGGCGCGAGGTTGCCCCGGGCGTCGGCGTCGACGCACAACCGGGCGAAAAGCCCCCAATGGTTCGGGCCGGGCTGGACAACGACGCACTGTGGCCTTGCCAGCAGCGCCTCGCAGAACGCGATCGCTTCCGTCAACGGGCTGGGTTCCGCGAAGACCCGCGTATGCGTCGTCACGCGAACCACGCCAGCCAACACTTGGGGCGACACTCCGTAACGCGCCCCGTTGTCCACCGTCGCCTCGAGCCATGCACGGCAGACCTCGTGATCGCGTGAGTCTGTACGGAACGCCTGGACCAGCACGTTCACGTCGGCCAGGGTCATCGACCGGCCATCCGGTCTTCCAGTTCGGAAGCCCGCGTGAGGTCAATTCCGGGCAGGGTGCCCCCAGAAGCGGTCGACACCGGTATGCGAGGCAGCGGCGAGATGGGCTTGGCGGCATCCGCAAGGACGTAGCGCAAGCCTTCCTCCAGCAGCGAGGTCAGGGTGCGGCGATCCCGCGCGGCCTTGATCTTCGCCATTTGCAAAAGTTCATCGGGTAATATTACGGTCGTCCTCATACATATGAGAATACACAAAAGATATATATATGTCTATGCCGCGATCGCGAATTCTATCTGGCCGCGTATCGCAATTGTGATACAATAATCAAAAGCTCAGTCGATCAGTGATAAATAGGACTGCGGGTGCTAGACTGGAATTCGGTCTTGGGAGTGCGATCATGGATCCGTTGAAAGTACTGCTGCGCAGGGTGGCGCGGCGTCTCGCGTTTCACCAGTGGGTCGTGTTCACGGCGACGATGTTGTTCTATTCATCGTGCGCGGCGCTGACGTGGGTGGTGTTGACGCGCTTGTTCCCGGTGCTGGGCAATGCGTTGTGGATTTCCGTTGGGGTGCTGGGTGCGGGAGTACTCGGCGCGCTCGTGTGGACGTGGCGGCGACGCCCGAGCTTGGTGCGCGCGGCGCTCGAGACGGACCGGCGGATGGGGCTTGGCGAGCGCCTGACGAGTTCGCTCGAACTCAAGGACATCCAAAGCCCAATGGTCGAGGCGCTTCACCTTGATGCCCGGCGGCGGTTGGAAGGCTTGTCGATTCGCGAGCAGTTTCCCCTGCGTATTCGCGGGGCGGCGCGCTGGGCCTTCGTGCCGTTGTTGGCGCTGGGCGCGGCGTACATTTTCCTGCCCACCTACGATCTGCTCGGGCACCGCGAACGCATCGCCGAGGCCAAGGCGAAGGAACAGGCCCGCGTGGTGCAGGCGGAACGGCTCGAGGCGGCGAAGCAATCCATCGAAAGGGACGGTGCCGCGGGGGACCCAGTCGACGCGGAGATCCTGGCTTCGATCGATGCCATGGCCGCGGATCTGGGGACCGGACAAATCACCGAGAAGCAGGCCCTCGCGAAATTGTCGAACGTGGTCGACGCGATCGAAAAGCAACGCGCCGAGCTGGCCTCGAAGGAACCGATCCCGCAGTTGCAGGGCGACATGAACCAGTTCGACGCGGCGCGCGACATGGCGATGGCGATGCAGGAGGGGCGCATGGAGGACGCGGCGAAGAAGGCCGCGGAAATCGCGAAGAAACTCCAGGACAAGGACCTTTCCGAGGCGGACAAGAAGAAGCTGGCCAAGGAAATGAACGCGCTCTCGAAATTGGCCGGCGGACAGAACTCGGAATTGGGCAAGGCGTTGGCGAAGGCCGCGGCCGCGCTGGGCGAGGGCAGTCCCGAGGACGCCGCGAAGGCGCTCGAAGAGCTGGCGTTGTCCCTCGAGGACATCCAGTCGATCCTCGACCAGATGAACCAACTGGCCGAGATGAAGGCGAAGCTCGGCGAGTGGAAGAACAGCATGCTCGGGCCGAGCGAGTTTTGCCGGTACTGCGGAACGAAGCTCGGCGAGTGCGAGGGCGGCAACTGCGACAAGCCGGGTGGCCACAAGCACCACGGAGTCTGCGGGCGTTGCGCTGGCGGGGCAGGGCTTCGCGGGCCAGGCCAAGGACGTGGCGGCATACTGGGTGAGTTGCCGGAAATCGACACGGCGTTCAAGCCGTCGGTCGCGGGCGGACCGATGACGAAGGGCCGGATGCTGGCGGACATCATTCAGCGGTCCGCGCCGGAACAGGGCCAAGAGCCAACGGTGGAGAACCTCTCCGGGGCCTTCGTCCAAGTTCAGCAGGAGGCCGAGCAGGCCTTGACCCAGGAAGAAATTCCCATCGCGTCGAAGGAATATGTACGCCGGTATTTCGGATCGTTGGAGCCGGAGAAGCCGTGAGGATAAGCGGGATGCCTAGTTCGATGTAGCGTTGGCAATCGCGATTTTAGAAAGTTAGATGTTGCTTGGAATGAGTACAATAAGAGTTGTGGTCGAATCGAAAGGAGTTGACTCGTGTTATACAAGGGACATGTTGAAAATGGCATGATCGTTTTGGACGAGCCATCGGACTTGAAGAACGGAGACAAGGTTCGCGTCGAACTTGTCGAATCCTCCGTGCCATTCGATCCGCGCTTTCCACTGCGCGACACACCGTACGAGTTTCACGACCCATTTTCGCCTGCAATTTCGGGCAAAGATTGGGACGCGATTGGATGATCATACTGGACACACACGTCTGGGTATGGTGGGTACAGAGAGACGCGCGACTGCCAAGGAAAGCGTTCAACTCCCTGGATTCAAGGATTGACGATGGATTTGGCGTAAGCGCCATTTCTTGCTGGGAAGTCGCCATGTTACATGCCAAGAAGCGTCTGGTTCTGTCACACGGTCTTGACGATTGGCTTGAAATGGCGTTGAGGTATCCGGGTGTCCAATTGCTCGAGCTTACCAAGGAACTCCTAGTGGACTCGTGTCGGCTGCCCGGCTCGCTCCAAGCCGATCCGGCCGATCGCATTATCGTGGCCTCCGCCCGCGCACTTGACTGTCCCCTAATCACCGCCGACGCGAAGATACTTGGCTACGATTTCGTGAATTCCATGCACCCCGAGTATCTCCCAGACAGATGATGACCCTGCTCCGAGTGTTTTTTCTGGATTGATCCGAGTCTTGGGGGCTGCAAATCGCGTCGATCTTTCAAGGTTGACGAATCTCTGGCTTTCGAATGTGTAGGGAGACAACGGGCGCGTGTCGCTGCGGAGACGAGAATTTTTGGGGACCTGCTGCATTGCGATCGGGTTGAGCGCGTGCGGCGGGCGTGTTTCGCGTAGCGACATTCTTTCGTGGGGCGATGAAGGGCTTCGCGACGGATCGTTTCTCCGGCCGCGGGCCATCGGGTTGCATGACGGCAAGGTCTACGTCATCGACACGACGGGCCGCGTGCAGGTCTTCAGCAAGTCGGGCGAATTCCTGGCCATGTGGAGCACACCCGACGCGAAGACCGGCACGCCCACGGCGATCGGGTTCCGCGATGGCCGCGTGATCATCCCCGACACGCATTACAGCCGCATCCTCGAATACTCGCCCGAGGGAAAACTGCTGGAACAATGGGGAAGCTACGGCAGCGGGCCTGACCA
>CANKTP010000055.1 GCA_947486375.1 Candidatus Hydrogenedentota bacterium
AGGCCTTCTTCAAGCAGATCAAGCAGTGCCTCCAATTGTGCGACTTCCTCGGCCACAGCAAAAACGCCATCCAGTGGCAGGTATGGACGGCCCTGCTCCTGTACGTCCTACTGCGCTTCCTGGCCCATGCAAGCCAATGGCCCCACAGCTTCACGCGGTTCTTCGGGTTTGTGCGGGCCTGCATTTGGACACGGATCGACTGGATGACTGCATTGCGAGCCTGTGGGACAGCAGGCGGCGATTTCCGATTGCTCGCCGCGCCTCGACAGGCATATTTGCTGGGATTTGAACCCGGATAGGCGACGGCACGAACAAGCCTATGGGACAGCACGCGCCACATCCACGGACACGCGCGACACCATGGTCCAAATTCACGGAATCAAAAATCGCCGACACCGCCAGCGGCCCTTGATAAACAAGGACTTATCAACCGTTCAGACCGTAAATCGCAACGCTATGGGATGAGTGTGAAACGAGAAAAGTCTTGGGTACGAAGCGCCCGGTTGCGCCCAGGTTCATCGTCACGATTTCGACGAGCCTCTGTCGATCAAGGAGGGGACCGCGGATGATCAGGCTAATCGTTCCGTACAACGCGCGAATGCCGGGGTCGACGATTTGGTTGGTGCCGGTCAACAGCGATTCCTTGTATCCCGCCGGGAGTTCGCGCCTGAAATGGCCGATCCGCCAGTCCTGTATGTTCGAAATCGGGAGTCTGGCCAGAAGCGCGTCCGAGAGGCCGATGCGGTCGACAATGTAGACGTCGGGACCCGCATAATAGCCCATCATGCCCGTGGCGTCCAGCACGGCCAGTCCGGACTTCTATTCCCGCGCCTCCTTTCCCCATCGGGCCCACTCATGATCCGGCTCGGTTTGCCCCCGGCGATGGCGCAATAAACCCGTCGCGGCGTAGTAAAAGGCGCGTTCGTCCGCGATTCCCGAGGGACCCACGCCACGGCTTTTGTCGTCTATCGAGTACAAACACGCCGGGTTCGGCGACGTCAGGCCAAGGGTACCGAATGCTACCGCTGCCGCCGTCAGGGCGGCAGGATTCAGTTCACTCCGGGATAGCAGAAACGCCGCCGCAAACGCAGGGGGAGCGAGAAAACGCCCGCTCATGAAGTCCGCTCCCACGGACACGACGTAGATGACGTACAGGATGACGCCGGCGGACACGCAAAATTCCCGGGCGTCCCGGCGGACGGCGGAAAGAACGATGGCCAACGCCATGGCGCTGAGCGTTACCGCATCCTCGGAAATCGAGTCGAAGAGATAATGGAGCCCCTGTTCCCAAAGCAGGCCGCGCGGGACGCCTGTGGCCAGTTTAGCGTATGCGGTGTTCGGCAGCATGGACCCGTAATAGAACAGGGAAAACCCGAGCCAGAGCGCGAGCGGCGAAAGCCCGGCGAGCAGTTGGGTGCCCAGAACAACGGCCCGGGAGCCGCCCTTCCGCGCGCGGTACACGGCCAGGGCCAGGGGAAATAGCGCGAACGCAATCAAATCCAGTCGATTCAATCCCAGCAATCCCGCGGCAAGCGCGAGAAGCAGGACCCGATGGCGTCCCTGCGGTTCCCTGAAGAGAACGGCGTAAAGGAACGCGATGAGAAGATACGTGAGAGGCGTCTCGAGGCCCGAGGAGGTGTAGTCGATAAATGCTTTCGAGGAGGCCAGCACGGCTATCGCCGCGAATGCGGCCAGGCGATTTCGCGCGCCCGCGGCCAACAGGAACACGGCGGCGAGCGACAACGCGATTGACAGGATCGCGACGGTCACCAGTAGCTCGCCAGTACACCAGTGGACGCCCGCAACGAGAAACATCCAGAGCGGGTGGGTGAACGCCTGGACATGATCGTTTGTGTTCCATGTGAGACCGTACCCGTGCAGGAAATTGTCGACGGTCCGGAACGTGATGAATGCGTCATCGCCGAGCCATGCCGCCTTGAACATAATCACAGCCAGCAGAAGTATCGGAAGCAATGACCAGAGTACGCGGGACTCTCGTTGAATGGAGGGGTCGGCTCCACCCGTGGCACCCTCGTCTCCGAGGCGTTGAATTTCCCTCATAGTCATGGAATCAGTCCCGGATACCCAAATCGGGCCAAGCCGCGCCGCCATGCCAGCGGTATGAGTGATCGTACCGAAGTCACTTTTTTTCGCCCGCGCTATAGTCCTGCCACTCGCCGATCGCGCCGTCCTTGATCCAGAAGAATCCGATGACATGGAAGGCGTTCTGCTTCGTGCCCATGTCGAAGTGATCGATGCGCTCGTTGATCACGATGTTGCCGATGACCTGCGAACGGATGACCTCGAAGCGCGCGCTCTTGGCTGTCGAGATGAAGGCCTTGATGCCGGTGACAATGGCCTCGCGGCCCTCGCGGCGCGGGGCCGTCTCGATCATGCGGAACGTGGCCTTCTCCGCGAGGAAGGTCCCGATCTTGTCGGCGTCGAGCGACTCCCACGACGCGCAGAAATCGTTGACGAGCTTGAGAGCGGCCTGTTCCTCGGCGGTGAGGTCTGCGGCATGGGCCGGTTTGGCGGACGCGAAGAGCGCGGCGACGCCGAGGCCGCCCGCCGCGAGTAACGTTCGGCGTTCGATGGATGGGGATGTCAGGTCAAACTCCTTGGGTTGTGTGTCAGACAAAAAACGGGTTGTAACTTCGTTCAATCTCTATCGTCGTCGCCGGACCATGTCCCGAATAGACAACCGTGTCGCCGGGAAGGCCGAAGAGGTGCTCGCGGATGGCGGCGATCTGCATGGCCGCGTTTTCGGGTGTGCCGGTGCCGCCGACGGATCCGGCGAAAAGCGCGTCGCCGGTGAACGCGACGCCACCAAAGATCAGGCTCAGCGCGACGGGGGTGTGACCGGGGGTGCTGACGGCGCGGGCTTCGAGCGTGCCGACGGTCAGGGTGTCGCCGTGGGCCATGACCCGGTCGACAGGGAAATCGCCGACGGTGGGCGTGCCGGCGACAAGTTGCGCGTCGAATTTTTGCCGGTAGTCGTCCGCGCCCGCCGTGTGGTCGGGGTGGTCGTGGGTGACGAAGACGGTCGTCAGCCGTAGGTGGTTCTCCTCGATGTACGCGACCACCGCCGGATCGAGAATCCCCGCGTCCACCAACATCGCCTCGCGGGTCGTCTCGCAGGCGCAGACGTATGCATTGACCTCGCCAATGGCCATGGGCACCTTGAGGTTGAAGTGCTTGACGATCATTTCGTCGCCCCGTCGAGGTTCGCGCGCTCGAAGTTCGCCTGGCCCGTGGCGCCGCTGAGGTCGGCCCCGGCGAGGTTGGCCGCGCGGAAGATGCAGCGCGGGATGGCGGCTCCGCGAAATGTTGCGCCCCGGAGATTCGCATTGCCGGGCCGTGCGTAGTAGAGGTCCGCCCCGTCGAAACGGGCCCCCTCGGCGCGCGTGCCCACGAGATTGGCCTGTTGCATGTTCGCGCCCGTGAAGTCGGCCCCCGAGGCGTCGGCCCCGCCCAGCACGGCAAACTCGAGGTTGGCCCCGATGAAATTCGCGCCGCGCAGGTTCGCCCCATCGAGCATGCACCCGCGAAGGTTGGCCTTCGCGAAATCGGCCCCCTCGAAATTGCCGCCGGAGAGCCGCGCCCCGGACAAGTCGCGCCCCGGGAGCTCAGCCCCGCGAAAGTCGCCATTGCGAAGGTCCACGCCCGGGCCCAATGTGGCAGGGTCGTTCGCCATCAGAACACGTCCTCCTTGCCGATTTTTTGCTCGATGAAATCGCCATAGAACGCGACTTCCTTCACGCAGGCCTTGAGCTCCTCGGGCGTCACCACCCCGGAAAGAAAACTGTTCGTCAGGACAAGCACGTCGCCGCCCTCTTCCTTGGCAATGGCCAACGCACACTGGGCGAGGTCCAAGTTCGTGCGCAAGGCCCATCGCAATGCATCGTCCGCCGGCGCGCCGCAACGAGTGTAGACGCGCACCAGTTCCACTCCGTCCTTGCGGGCGCTTTGCTCGACATGGACGACTTGCGCACGCCCGCTCTTGAGCGTCACACGGACATCGAATCCCGCGCGCGTCTGCGCAACCTCGCGGCTCCCCGGTTTTGCGCAGGGTTCCACGAGTTCCCGCAACGAGGTCGCCCTTGCCTCCGCGACCGGCTTGACACCGCGCAGTCCGGCGCTGGCGCGTCCGAGGCAATCCAACACCGTCCGGCGCACGTCCTGATCGGCGTCCTCCATGTGCGCCCGCAACGCCTCGACCGCCGCCGCCGCCAATCGCCCCAAGGCCTCGGCCGCGTCTCGCCGCGTCACCCAGCCCGCATCGCGGTCGCGCAACCCCGCAACCGCTTCCTCGAGTTCCTTCGACATCGTTTCGCCTCCCGCAAACGCACCGAGTGTATCAAGCGGCGACGGAGGGGGCAAAGAACGCGATTGCCTTGGCGTCGGCGCCCGCGCCGAAGGTAGCGGTTTTTTTCGGTCCGAGCGCATCGGCTTGGAAACGGAAGACACTCCCGCGTATTGCGGCCATGCCGCACAAGCTCCCCGGCGCATCCCGCATCACCTCTCCACAACCACCCGCTCTTCCTCTTCCTCTTGTTCGACGACGCCCTCCGGTTCGCTCTCTCCACGTTCCAACGCGATCGCCCCAAGGTCAACCACGCTTCCCTCGGTCAACGCGATCGGAATCGATTGCCACCTGCCCTGGCCTCCGAGCGCATCGATGGGGCGTTCGGATCGGAACTCGAACGTCACGGTGGCCGCGGGAACATCCTTCATCTCGAAGAACCCCTCCGAAGTCGTCGTGAAACGAAGATCGTTGACTGGTTCGCCGTCGACCGACACCATGCACCCGAACCGCACGCTGCCCACGGAAGTCGTTCCCGCCTCGACAATGAAGGTCCCTTGCACGGTCGCCTTGCCGTAGAGGACATAGGTTTGTTCGGGAAACACCTCGCCGGGTGCGCCCGCGTAGACGGCAGTTTCGCGGCCGCTATAGGTATCGTTGCCCTCGAATCCGAGCTGGTACTCCCCGTACGGGGCAAAGCCTTCGCCAACCCAGCGCCCGTCCGCATCCGTCCGCGTGGCGGCCGAATACCCCATGGTGGAATTCGGCGTCGGTCGGTGACTGATTTGGACTGCCAAGTCGGGGATGGGTTCACCCCTGGCGTTCGTCACGCGCAACGGAATCGTCATGGGGTCGCCCAACGATAGCGAAACTTCCTCTATACGACCCCGGACAAGCTCGATATCGAGCGCGATCTCGTCCGTCCAGTCGAGCATGGTGGAAAAATGCGTGTTGTCGTAACAGGGCACCAACTGAAACGGGCCGGGTTCCGCGGCGATGAACATCTCGAAACGGCCCGAGCCGTCCACCTCGACCGATCCGCCTGCCGCTTCCTTTCCGTCCCGGATGCACACGACGCTCGCGCCGGGGACAGGCAGCCCGCTGGGCCGGCCAAGGACAACTCCCCGCACGGCGATCAGCTCGTCGAGCGTGAAGTCCGCGCGGGTCGATGCGCCCGGCCTGAACGGCCCCACCTTGCGGCCGTCGCCCACGGTGATCCCGGCGACGGACTGAAGTTGCGCGCTAAATTCTGTATCCACGGGAAGGGCATCGAAGACATAGTGGCCCTCGTCATCCGTGCGCGCCGTGAACGCCGCCCCGTTCCACGATACGGCGGAGTCTTCCGAACGAAGTCGGTTCTCCGACGAGAGGCGCACCCGAATGTCCGGGGCGGGATCGCCGCCGCGATAGCTGACTGTGCCTTCGAGCTTCGCGGGCGGCGTCAGTTGCAGCTCGACAATCTCGCCCGCGCCCACGGGAATGGCGTTGAAGGATTGTTCCCAGAACCCCGGCGCGATCACGTTGAGACCCGCGAGCCCCTCCGCATCGTAGACAAGCTCGAACTCGCCGCGTTCGTCGGTTGCCGTGTATTGAACGAACCCCCCCATGCCGACACCTTGGGAAACGAACCCCATGCCCATCACGACGGCACCCGCCACGGGTTGACGCTTCGGATCGATCACCTTGCCCAGGAGCGATACGCCCGTGGTGACTTTAATCTCGACGCCCGAGGTGGTCTCGCCTTGCGCCAGCGAGGCATGGGTGCTCCCGGAAAGCCCCGGCCCGGTCGCCGATAACATGACCTCGCCCTCAAATTCGATTTTGCCGATGCGAAACACACCGGCTGCGTCCGTGGTGCTCGAACGGTGCGTCGAGATGTCGTTGACGCGATCCACGCTCGACGGAATGTCCCGGCCCGGATTCGGTAGGGACATCGAAACCATATTGACCGCTGCCCCCGCGACGGGGCGGAGCTCTTGGTCGATCACGATTCCCTCGATCGCGGCAGGTTTCTTGGGTTCGTCCGCAGCCACCGCCGCGCGTTTGGGCCGGACGGTCGCCGCACCCGCCGCCGTCGCCAACGGCGTATCTTCCTCCGGAACATCGCCCGACGCAGGATTATCAGCTTCAACCGCTCCGTCAGACACCGCGCTTGGGCCGGTTTCTGTCCCGTCGCGCCCATCCGTGTCCGCGTCCGCAACGACTACCGCATCCGACGTACCCCCTGGCGGTGTCGCCCCACGTTCCGTCGCACCCATGCCAAACCAAAGCGCCGCGGCCCCGATCACGACGACGGCGATTCCCGCGGCCAATTGTTTCGACGACATAAGGACTCCCTCCAGGACAATGGTTTTTACCAGGCCAGATGCGCCTGCATGCTGCACCTGATGCACAATCAACCCAATCTTTCCCCCCGCCGCCAAATGCGCAAGCTCCGGCGCGGCAGGCCCAATCGCAAGCCCCTTCGCGATCTGGGCAACGATATCCTTCCGTTGCCCGCGCGTATGCTGATCGCTGAGTTCCTTCCGCCACTGCTCCTCAAGGTGACCCCGCAAAAACTCCCGCCCCCGTTGCAACCGTTTCGCGATCGCATTTTCGGTCACGCCCAACGCCGCGGCCGTCTCGCGCAACGAATACTCCTGCAGGTACACGAGAACCATCGGTTCGCGAATCGATTCCGGCGCACGCCGCAACGCCTCAAACAATTCCCGGCGTCGTTCGGCGGACTCAATGTGGGGCAAGGCGGATTCAGCCATGGCAGGCTCCGGTTGTTCGGCGGCATATCGTTCGGCCAGGCGGCGTTGAAGCGACTCGGACCGTACGCAGTTCAAGGCGAGGTTTCGGGCGATGCGGCGTATCCACAAGCCAAACGCGGCGGGGCTCCGCAACCGGTTAAGGTTCTTCCACGCCAGGACAAAGGTCTCCTGGGCAACATCCTCGGCGGCGGACCAATCGCCCAATGTCGCGAAAGCCAGCCCCGAGACGGTCCGGTAATGTTGGCGGACGAGGGATTCAAACGCGGATTGGTCACCGCGTTGGGCCGCAATGGCAAGGTCGAGGTCTGTTTTAGGGGGCAGGTTGCTCATCGGTGTGCAGTATAGACACGCGCCGACCGGAGAACATGCCACGCCACCGGCATCGCTGAATCCCCCTGCGCCCCGGAATCCCAGAGACGCCCACCCCCGGTGGGCGCCGTTTCAACTCTACGATGTCGTTGTGATGCGATTGGGCCTATCGGAGGTACGGCTCAATAGCGGCATTCCACTCATCATCACTCAACCGCTCGACGTGGCCGTCGACGAACAATACGTTTCTTTCTTCAAGGCCGCTACAGTGATCCCGTTCCAGCAGGAACGGAACACGTGCGCCCACCTCCCCTTCGGGCGTGTCCGCTGGAAGGCCCTCGACCGTTCGGCCCAAGGCATGGAGAGATTCCAATGTCGCTCCCGCGAAAACGAGTTCATAGCTCTCGGTGCCCGGTTCGCCTCCCGGGCAGGTGAGGATGCGGGTGTCGGCCATGTAGGCGGGATAGGTCATGCGCCATCCCGCGGGCATCAGTTGCACCGCTTGCTCGTGTTGAAACATCCGGGCGACGAGGCCCAGTTGCTTCATGTTGTTCATGCACGAGGCGTTCTGCGCGTTCGTCCGAGCACTACGTACCGCCGCGGATTCCTCCTCCTCCGCAGGATCGAAGTCAACCACCTCGTCAATCCGCCCGATGGCCCGCAACCGCAAATGGACGTTCAATTCGGTGTCGCGCACATCCAAGATCGCGTCGGCCCCCAGGAAGCGATCTCCCCATAGCGCGATCAATTGTGCCTCGATCGTCTCCAACTCGTCTTCCGTGGCGGCCTCCATCGCCGCATGCGTCAACTCCTGGATCGCCTCGTTGTCATGGGCGGTCGGACGGCTGTACGCGATGGTCCGCGTCGCAGTCGATCGATACGGCGCGATATCCTCGATGAACCTCGGGCTCAACTCCTCGATTTGCGACGGATACGCGCCCGTCGCGGCGAGGTACTCCTTGAGTCGCTCGTGAAATTCCTGCATCTCGTCGCGAAGCAGGCGCACCCGTTCGGCGAGCGACAACGTATTCGGTTCCAGCCGCTTCCCAACGAGCGTTATCTCCACGGTGAATGGTTCGATCTCCTGCGTGGAACCCGTATCGATGTTGCCCTTGAGCGTCAACTCCGTAAAGGCAACGTCGAACTGGCCCGTAAGCCTCCCGGTCGCATCGGGATCTCCCATATCGAGCGTAATCGTGTCATTTTCTCGCCGGCACTCATGGAAGAAATCCTGGAGCTCCGCTTCCACGGCGACAAATTCAAGCACGCTTCCCATGTCCTTAATCTCGACCGCTCCGATGTGTTCCTCGTGTTCGTCCCCCATGAACGCGGTAAAGTCCCATCTACCGGTCGCGTTCGGATACGTGACCGCAGGCTTTGCCGGCTTGGTTTCAATGACGCTCTCCGTCACCACCGCCTTGGGCACAGGCTCCGTAGCGGACGGTATCGCGGCAGGCAACGATTCCTCCGGCGGATTCTCCTCGGCAACCGCAGGTCCTTGTTCAGTCACCGGCGAAAACGCCAATGGCGGATCCAACGCGATACCGCCGGCCTCCATCGTAGGCCCGGCCAGGTACACCCATCCGACCGCAACCGTGAACACCATCCCGGCAGCCGCTGCGGCAACGGTCGCGGCCTTCGGAAACAGCGCCGAGACTCCGCGAATACCGACTAGTGCGCCGGTCGAAGTCGCCTTCGCCGCAACAGACTCAATCGCCAACGCGGAGGTCAACGCCAGAATTCGAGCGGCCTGGTTCGCGACGGCGCTGGTCGAAGGCTTGTCCACTTCGAGGTCGCGGAGCAACGTCTCCGCAAGCTGTTCTCGCGCGCGTTGCAAGCGTTTCAACACCGCCCCCTGCCGAATCTCCAACAACGCCGCAATCTCCCTCGTCGAGTATTCCGCGAAGTAATGCAGCATGAGCACCTCGCGCGACATTTCCGGAAGCCCCGATACCCGCTCGCGGATAAGCGCATTCGTTTCTTTCCGGTCGGGATCCGGTGCAACCCCTTCGGACACCGCATCCGGCGCTTCCCCGCCGAGGGTGGTCTGTCTCCTTGCATACAGGCGAATGGCTTCACGACGCGCGATAGCCATCAGCCAGGGACCGAACTTCGCCCGGTCGTTCAATGTGCCCAACCGCTCATACGCCCGCAGAAACCCTTCCTGCACGGCGTCCTCCGCGTCGGCCGGGTTCAACAACCGTAAACGGGCGACCGCCGTCGCGGCTTTAAGATAGCGTTCCACCAATGCGCCAAAGGCGTCCCGCCGCCCGGTCAATACCTGGCCCACCAGTTCCCCATCCAATAGCGCGCTTGTCGGCATGACATTTCCTCCCGTTTGTGGATTCCTACGTATAAGAACGGGTAGACCCTAAAATTATGACATGACGAATCGCCGGCTTGGATTTCCCAGCTGGGTGCGCGAGCTCCCGGCGCAGCAAAAACAGCACATGGAGACTTTCGGTTTGATTGGGGTTCATTACAGTGCAGTATAGACACGCGCCGACCGGAGAACATGCCACGCCGGGTCGATAGGCGCGATTGACGCCCCGCCCGGTGGGTGCGTACACTCGTGTGGTCGCGCAATCGCAACGGATGCGCAAGGCCAACCCGAAAGGATCGCTTCATGATGCAGCGCTGGTTGAAACGAGGCGCCGTGGCGATGGCCGCGCTGTCAATGCCTGTCCTGGCCCACGCCGCCCCCTTGGATGACGCGATGAAGACCTACAAGCTGCTGCAATGCGCGCGCGAGGGCGCGGTCCTCGTGGTCAAGTTCTACAATCCGCCGACCAATCTCATGAATGCCCCGATGGTCGCCGAGTTGAGCGACTTGCTCACCAAGGTCGAGGCCGACGAGGTCACCCGCGTCCTTGTGTTTACCGGCGGCGTGCCGAACTTTTTCATCCAGCATTACGACGTGGGCGAGCTCGATTCGACCGCCGCGGCCATCGACAAGGGGGCAACCGTCTCCAGCAGCACCGAACTGCACGCCACGCACCAGGCCTACCTCCAGATCGAGGAACTCTCGAAGCCCGTCATCGCCGCCATCAACGGTCAGGCCCACGGCGGGGGCTTCGAGCTGGCCCTGGCCTGCGACTTCCGCATCCTCACCAATCCCGGCAGCGTCGGGCTGCCCGAGGCAAACGTCGGGATCATCCCCGGCGCGGGAGGGACGGTTCGCCTGCCGCGGCTCATCGGTGCGGCCCGCGCGAAGGAACTCATGATGCAGGGCATCGTCGCCGACGCCGAGACGGCGGAACGCTACGGCATGGTGATGAAGGCCGTCCCGCCGGACCAGCTCATGCCCGAGGCGATGAAACTCGCCGCGCGGCTCGCATCGTTGCCGCCGCTGAGCATGAAGAACATCAAGAAGGTCGTGAACACGACCCCCACGCTGCCGATTCGCGACGCCCTCCGCATCGAGGAGGACCTCTTCTGGGAGAACATGGGCTCGGACGAGGCGAAGGCCCGCATGCGCGCCTATGTGGAGTCGACCAAGAAGAAATAATCGCCGGGCGCCACGCAGGACCACTCACGCACATACGTCCCATACGACCTATATGTCCCATACGTCCCATTCAGACAGCACGCATCGCGAACCCATAAGGAGCAACCCATGAGCGGAGTCCGGGTCCTAGTCGGCACCAAGAAGGGCGCATTCATCTTGACTTCCGACGCCAAGCGCGAGCACTGGAACGTCAGTGGCCCACACTTCGCTGGATGGGAGATTTACCACGTCAAGGGATCGCCCGTCGACCCGAACCGCATATACACCTCCCAGTCGAGCGGCTGGTTCGGACAACTGATCCAACAATCGAACGATGGCGGAAAATCCTGGGAACCCGTCGGCAACGAGTTCGTCTACGACGGCATCACCGGCACGCACCAATGGTACGACGGCACGCCGCACCCGTGGGAGTTCAAGCGGGTCTGGCACATCGAGCCGTCCTTGACCGAGGCCGACACGGTCTATGCCGGCGTCGAGGACGCCGCCTTGTTCCGCTCGACCGACGGCGGCAAGTCGTGGAAGGAACTCTCCGGGCTTCGCGGACACGGTTCCGGACCCCACTGGGCGCCCGGCGCCGGGGGCATGTGCCTGCATACCGTCGTACTCGATCCAATCACCCGTGGACGGATGTATGTCGCCATCTCCGCCGCAGGCACGTTCCGATCGGACGATGACGGACAATCATGGCGGGCCGTCAATAAGGGCCTCCACAGCGAAACCATGCCCGATCCGGACGCCGAGGTCGGCCATTGCGTCCACCGCATCGCGCTGCACCCATCGCGCCCGAACGTGTTGTTCATGCAGAAACATTGGGACGTCATGCGCAGCGACGACGCCGGCGAATCGTGGCGCGAGATTAGCGGCAACCTGCCCTGCGACTTCGGGTTCCCTATCGACGTCCACGCCCATGAACCCGAGACCATCTACGTCGTCCCCATCAAGAGCGACTCCGAACACTACCCGCCCGAGGGCAAGCTCCGCGTATACCGCAGCCGCACCGGGGGCAACGAGTGGGAGGCGCTCACCAAGGGCTTGCCGCAAAAAGATTGCTACGTCAACGTCCTGCGCGAGGCGATGGCCGTCGATTCGCTCGATTCCTGCGGCATCTACTTCGGCACCACCGGCGGCCAGGTCTACTGCTCGCCCGACGCGGGCGACAACTGGGCCCCGATCGTGCGCGACCTGCCCTCCGTGATGTCCGTCGAAGTCCAGACCCTGCGATGATCCGCGTCGCGCTCCCCGCCCACCTGCGCCACCTGGCGAAGGTGGGCGGCGAGGTCGAATTGGAGGTGCCGGATCCGGCCACGGTCGGCTCGGTCCTGGATGCGCTGGAGGCGAAGTTTCCCGTGCTCCGCGGCACCATCCGCGACCACGTCACCAAGTCGCGCCGCCCATTCATCCGTTTCTTCGCCTGCGAACAAGACCTCTCCCACGATCCGGTCGACGCCCCACTCGATGTCGCCGTGACCTCGGGCAGGGAACCCTTCCTCGTCATCGGTGCCATCGCCGGGGGCTGAGTCCGATTCCCCATCGCGGCATAGCCGCAACAAAAAGCTAAACCCCGGATTACACGACGCCCCAACGGGGCAAACCAAGTCAGCCCAGGGCAACGCCCTGGGAACCGGATCGCCAACATACGCCAGCCCTGAAGGGGCGGCCTAATCATGTTTTTTCGTCATACCGCTACGATCGCATGCAAAATTTTTCAAGATATCGATGATTGGGAACCCAGAAAGATTGAATCCCGCGAAAAGCATCCAGTACTGTACCGGCTCGAACGAGCGATGCACTGGACGCTCGCCATTCCAAGGAGCGAATCATGAATTCGGGTGAAGTCTACAAGAGTTTCCTGACGCCGCTGAGCTTCATCGAGCGTAGCGCGTCGGTCTATCCGTCCAAGACGGCGATCGTGCATGGCACGAAGCGGTACACCTATCGCGAGTTCGGCGAGCGCGTCAACCGTTTCGCATCGGCGCTGCGCCAGAACGGCCTGGCAAAGGGCGACCGCGTCGCGGTGCTGCTGCCGAACATCCCGCCGATGCTCGAGGCGCATTTCGCGGTCCTGCTCGCGGGCGGGATGATCGTTCCGATCAACACGCGCCTGTCGCCCGGCGAGGTCGAGTACATCCTGAATCACTCCGGTGCGTCGTACCTGTTTTGCGACACGGAACTTTCGTCGATGGTCAAGCCCCATCACGCCAATCTCCCCGCGCTGAAACTCACGATCAACGTCGCCGACGCGCCCGGTTTCGAGACGTTGCCCGGCATCGACTACGAGGAGTTCCTGGATCATGGCAGCCCGGCCCCCTTGCCCTGGGTCATTGCCGACGAGGACGAGTCGATCGCCATCAACTACACCAGCGGCACGACGGGCCGGCCCAAGGGCGTGGTGTTCTCGCACCGGGGCGCCTACCTCAACGCGATCGGCGAGGGCATCGAGACCCAATTGACGCCCGACTCGGTGTACCTGTGGACCCTGCCCATGTTTCATTGCAACGGCTGGTGCTTTACGTGGGGGGTAACGGCCATGGGGGGCACCCATGTCTGTTTGCGGAAATTCGAGCCCGGGGCCGTGTGGCCTCTCGTCGAGAAGGAGAAGGTCACGCATTTCAACGGCGCGCCGGTGGTCCTCATCTCGCTGCTCAACGATCCCTCGCGGCCGCTCAAGCTCACGCGCCCATTGACCATCACCACCGCGGGCGCGCCGCCGTCCCCGACGCTCATCGAGAACGTCTCGGCGATGGGCGCGAAGATTATCCATGTATACGGATTGACCGAGACCTACGGCCCGACGACGGTCTGCGCGCCCCAGCCCGGCTGGGAGGGCGAGTCGCCCGCCGAGCGTGCCCGCCTCATGGCGCGGCAGGGAGTGGCATACGTCGTGTCCGAGGCCATTCGCGTCGTCGACGAACAGATGAACGACGTCCCCAAGGACGGGCAGACCCTGGGCGAAGTCGTGATGACCGGCAATATCGTCATGAAGGGCTACTACGACGATCCCGAGTCCACCGCGACGGCGTTCCGCGGCGGCTATTTTCACTCCGGCGACGTGGCCGTGTGGCACCCGGGCGGCTACATCGAGCTGCGCGACCGCTCGAAGGACGTCATCATCTCCGGCGGCGAGAACATCAGCAGCATCGAGGTCGAGCAAGTGATCTACCGGCATCCAGCTGTCCTCGAGTGCGCCGTAATCGGCGTGCCCCACGAGAAGTGGGGCGAATCGCCCAAGGCCTTCGTGACGGTAAAGCCCGGCATGGCCCTCGCCGAGAAGGAGCTCATCGAGTTCTGCCGCGCGAACATCGCCCACTTCAAATGCCCCTCCGCGATCGAGTTCATCGACCTGCCCAAGACCAGCACCGGAAAAATCCAGAAGTTCGTGCTCCGCGAGAGGGAATGGAAGGGCCGCGAGAAATTTATCCAAGGCTAACGGCCTCGTGGTCCAAACCGCGTTTTCGTGCGCCAAATCCGCGACCGGTTCCGATCCCCGCGCCGCCAGTGCTACAATGGCCGCCATGATCCCAACAGGAGAGTTCACCGTGTTTCGTTTGTGTGCGTGCGTATTGTGCGTGGCCTTGGCCGGTTGCGGCGGCGGTGGGGGAGGGGGCGGCGGGGTCGTCGACACGGTCCTGCAAGATTTCGGCATCAAGGACCGCCCAAGCGACTACGTTTCCGGCGCCGACAAGGTCTATGCCGCGCTCAACGATGTCGGCCAGGCCGAAATGAAGCGATTGAATTTCGAGGACCGCCACGGCCAGGTCAAGTTCGAGGACGCGGAGGGAATCCGCGGCAAATACTACAAGGAAGTGAAGGTCTACGAGTCGTTCCACCCAATCGACGCGAACGCCACCGGGCGCACCGCAGGCAGCGGCACGCGCGGGTTTGCCGGTTACCTCGAGTTCGGCTACCGCTATTTTCAAGGCGCGCGCAAGTCCAACCGGACCGAGGCCGAGGCCGAGGTGGCGAGCATCCCCACCGACAACCGGGGCCGCGAAACCTACCGCTACCACTTCAATTCCGCCGGCCACTGGATGGGCGGCGAAGGCGAGCCGGTCAACAAGTGACCCTGCGAGCAACCGCCGCTGGAGGGAAATTTCCGTGAATATTCGACCCGCGGTCGCCGTGTTGTGTCTCGCGCTCGCCGGGCAGGCTGCGTTTGGGGATCCGGCCCCCACTCAAATCGTCATCGCCCACCGCGGCGCCAGCGGCTATCTCCCCGAGCACACCCTCGAGGCCTATGCGTTGGCCCATGGACAGGGCGCGGACTATATCGAGCCGGACTTGGTTCGGACGAAGGACGGCGCATTCGTCTGCCTGCACGACATCCATCTCGAACTGACCACCGACGTCAACGACCAATTCCCCGACCGCGCGCGAAAAGACGGACGCTGGTACCCCGCCGATTTCGCCCTCGCGGAGATCAAACAACTCCAGGCCATCGAGCGGTTGCCCAAGCGTTTTCCCAAGGGCAAGTCCGATTTTGAAGTACCGACCTTCCAAGAAATGATCGAGCTGATCCAAGGCCTGAACGCGACGACCGGGCGCGAGGTCGGAATCTACCCCGAACTCAAGGAGCCCGCGTGGCATCGCAAGGAAGGGCTCCCGATGGAAGAGGCCTTCCTGAAGATTCTCGCCGAGTACGGATACACCGGCCCCGAAGCGAAATGCTTCGTCCAATGTTTCGAGCCCGAACCGTTGCAGCGCATGCGCGGCGAACTCGGCTCGACCTTGCCCCAGGTTTTTCTCATGAGCGCCGGCGCGCAGACACGCTTCACGCCGGAGGAACTCGCCAAGACAAAGGCCTTCGCCAACGGCATCGGCCCCGACAAGGGCCTCATCGACAAAGACCCCGGAATCGTCGAGCGTGCCCACGCCGCGGGCCTGCTCATCCACCCCTACACCCTCCGCGCCGACGCCCTCGGCGAGAAATACGCCACCCCCGAGGCGGAGATCGAACAGTTCTTCCGAGTCTACAAGGTCGACGGCATGTTCACGGATTTTCCGGACCGCTCGGTCCGCTTCCTGCACCCGTAGGATTGTCCAGCGCGACGAGGTTATGTACGGCGAGGCGCATGCCGGGCGCGAGGGCGAGGGCGCGCTCGAAGGAGGCGCGGGCTTGCTCGGGTTTGCCGATTCGGTTGAGGGCGACGCCGAGGTTGTTGTGGAGCAGGGGATCCATGGGGTCGAGGGCGAGGGCATCGACGAAGTGGCGGAGCGCGCCGACGGTGTCGCCGCGTTCGAAGGCGCGTTCTCCCTCGGCGCGCAGGGTTCCCGCTTCGAGGCGCGCGCCGATTTCCTTTAGGGAGGGGGCGATGCGCGCGGCGTGTTCGAGGTGGGGCCGTGCGAGCGCGGTGTCGCCCAGAAGGTCGAGGGTGCGCGCGATGCGCAGCCGGCCCAGGACATTGTCCGGGTCGTGTTGCAGGGCGAGCTCGAACCAGCGGCGTGCGGCGGCGAGGTTGCCCTGCAGTTGCCGGATTGCGCCGAGGGCGCTCGCGAAATGGACCGGGGCCGATCCGCGCGCGAGGTAGTCCTCGAGTAACTGGGCGGCGGCGGTTGGGTCGGCGTGGTCGAGATGGATGGAGGCGAGCGTGAACACGGCGTCGGCGTTCGCGGGGTCCATGTCGGCGGCGCGGCGCGCGGCGTCGAGCGCGGCATCGAGGTCGCCATACCGGTGCGCGGCGGCGGCCAGATCGAACCAGCTCTTGGCCTCGTTCGGGCGTTCGGCGGCCTTGCGCCGCGCTATCGTCAGGTAGTAGCGTCCCTTCTCGCGCGTCCGCTCGAGGTCCGGATCGAAGCCGTAGTGATGAATCAGGATGAGTTCGTCCTCGCGCAAGACGGCATCGATCTCCTTGAGGCTTTCGCCGAGGTTCTCGTGGATCGGTTCCCGGTATTCGATGCCAAGCCCGTTCTTGAACAGGCGGACCAGCGGCACGCGAAGGTATCCGGCGTATCCCCGGGCATGGGGACTGCCGGGCGGTGCGGGCGTCCAGCGCCATGACGTGTGATCGTTCGAATAGTTCGCGAGTGTGACCCAGGCCCCGTGCGCCCCGTGGCCGTTGGCATCCACGAACGCGCGGATGCGCGCGGCATTCTCGGGGTCGACGATTTCGTCGGCATCGAGATGGAGCAACCAATCCCCGGTCGCGCGGCCGAGGACCTCGTTCCGTGCCGCGGCGAAGTCATCGCACCAGGGGATCGAGAAAACGTTCGCGCCGAATTGTTGGGCGAGGGCGATGGTGCCGTCGGTCGAGCCGGTGTCGGCGATGACGATTTCGTCGGCGATGGGGCGGACTGCGGCAAGGCAATCCCCGAGGCACTGGGCCTCGTCCCGGACGATCATGACGATGCTAAGGCTGGGCATCGCGGGTCATCCCCTGGCGGGCGGCGCAAAAAGAAAAACCGGGAACCGCGCCGCGTGGCGCGTTTCCCGGTGAAATGTTAAACCGAGTCACTCTTACAGATACTTGCTGATCCGCTGGGCGACCGTGGCGACGATCTCGGGCTTCTTATAGTCGCCCCGCTCGATGGCTTCGCGCGCCGCCTCGACCCGCTCCTGCCGAACGTCGGGGACATTTACCTTCGCCGCCTGGATGGTTTTCGCGATGCTCGCGGCCGCTGCCTGCGCCACGCTGCTAATCTCGACGCCGTCCTTCGACAACCCCGTGGCCGCGGACGCTTCCGCGTTCCGCTCGCGGGTACTGGCCGGGCGTTCAGGCTTCGGCTCGGGAACGCCGCCTAGTCCTTGAATTCCTACCATGGCCAACCTCCTTGACGTCCACCGATCCGGTGGACTTCGATTTCACTAACCATTCCATCGGCCAAATTCGCCGAAACTTTAGCGCATGCACCCGGCCGGACTACGATAATCCCGGGGCGTATCTGTCAGAATACGGTGGACGGGCCCCCCGAGTCAAGTTGCAACCCGATAATTTATATCGGGTTACGTGACCGGGTCCTTGTCCCGCCGGCAAGTTTATCGGCCCCGGAATGGGAAACTGAATCCTTTACCGTATATTATGGGCTACGGTATCGTAGTTTGGATCGAGCACCCGAGGAGACCCATATCGTGCGCAGCTCTGGTCTGGTCGCGACGGGCACCCGCTTTTTCGGCCCTCTTCTCACGCTTGTCCTGATCGGTTGCGCCAAGGCACCGGAAATGGAGAATATGACGGACGCGGCAAAGAAGGCCCGGATCGAGGCGATGTATGAGGAGTACCGGGCTGAGTTTCCGGGGGTGCGCGAGATCGATGCGGCTGGGCTGATGGCGCTGGAGAAGGCGGGGTCGGTCGTTGTTGTGGATGTGCGGGAGCCGGAAGAACGTTCGATATCGATCATTCCGGGCTCGATCGACAAGGCGGAATTCGAGCGGCGGCTGCCGGAACTTGGGGATATTCCGGTAGTGCTGCATTGCACCATCGGCTACCGGAGCGGGGTGTATGCCGGGGAACTTCGCGGCAGGGGCATCGAGGCGATGAATTTGAAGGGGAGTATTTTGGCTTGGGCACACGCCGGGGGCCCGGTGGTCGATCGCGAGGGGAAGGCGACCCGGCGGGTGCATGTATATGGTAAGCAATGGGCCTTATTGCCCGAGGGTTGGGAAGCGGTTTATGATCGTTAGACATCTAACATTGCCGTGTTTCGTGGTGTATAATAAATAGACTATCATGGTCGTGATTATACTGTAGCCGGTTTTATAATTTTTGTTGCAATTGTTTTATATCTGTGTTAAATTGGTTATCGACCTGTTAAGCAATGCTGCCATACTCTAGGGGTGTTCGCATGCTGGATCGAGATCAGAACCTCCTGTTCGGTATCATCGCCATCCAACTGAGGATGGCCACCCCGGCCCGTTTCATCGACATCGCGGCGGCATGGAGCATTGAACCGGCGCGGAGCATCCCTGACCGGATGGTCGAGGCCGGGGTGCTGACGCCGGAAAAGCGGCAACTGATCGACCGGCTGGTCGAGGAAGCCTTGCGGCATCACCAGGGCGACGCGAAGGCGACCTTCGGCACATTCGGGGGCGATGCGCGGCTGAGCGAGATCGTGTTGTCGGCGGCGCTTCCGGAAGAGGAAGGGCAACGGCTATCGACCCGGCTCGGGATTCCGCTCGAGTTCGACACGGTCGACTCGTCGGCGGTGCGGGCGGTCACCGAGGACCCCGGGCGCTACACGCGCAAGGGCGAATTTTCGCGCGGGGGCATGGGGCGCATCTTGCTGGTGCATGACGCCTTCCTTTCGCGCGACGTGGCCCTCAAGGAGTTGCTGCCCGACTTCATGCAACCCTCGGATCCCGGCGATCCGAAGAGTCCCATGCGGCAGTCCGCCGCGCTGGTGGTGCGGTTCCTGCGCGAGGCGCGGATCACGGGGCAGCTCGAGCACCCCTCGATCGTGCCGGTGTACGAACTCGGGCGGCGGCCCGATGGCGGGCTGTACTACACGATGAAGCTGGTCCGCGGGCGGACCCTCTCGAAGGCCCTGAAGGAATGCTACTCGATCGAGCAGCGCCTCCGGCTCCTGCCCCATTTCATGGACCTGTGCCAGGCCATTGCCTATGCCCACCACCGCGACATCGTCCACCGCGACATCAAGCCGTCGAACACGATGATCGGCGAATTCGGCGAGACCGTCGTGATCGACTGGGGACTCGCCAAGGTCGTCGGCCGCGAGGACCCCTACGAGGACGAATTGCGCGCCACCATCACCCGGTTTCGCAAATCGGACAGCGATCAAACCCCGGATGGCCATACCCAGGAGGGCGAGCGGCTGGGCACGCCGGACTACATGGCCCCCGAACAGGCCCTCGGCCAAATCGAGGACGTCGACCCGCGTTCCGACGTGTTCTCGCTCGGGAGCGTGCTCTACGAGATTCTCACGGGACGCCCGCCCTTCCGGGCGCAATCGACCGACGCGGTGATCTACAACGTCATCGTGAAGGAACCCGACCCAATCGCCGGGCTCGAGCCGGGGGTCCCGCCCGAGCTGATTGGCATCTGCGTCAAGGCGCTGAAGAAGCCCAAGGCCGAGCGCTATGCCTCCGCCCGGGAACTGGCCGACGACCTGGAGAAGTTCCAGGCGGGCGCCCTGGTCGGGGCGTACCGGTACACGTCGTGGGAACTGGCCAAGCGTTTCTACCGGCGCCACCGCGCGACGCTGACCACGGCGGCGGCGGCGGCGGTCGTCCTCCTCGGCTTCGGGGTGTATTCCTACCTGAATATCCTGCGGGCCAACCAAAGCGAACGCCATCAGCGCCGAGAGGCCGACGAGGCCCGCGGCATCGCCGAGTCCATCGCCTACGTCTCGCAAATCCGCCTGGCCCAGGCGTATATCGAGGACAACAACCATGCGCTGGCAAAGCAGACGCTGATGGATACGGCGGTCGCGCGGCGCAACTGGGAATGGGGGTACCTGATCAACAAATGCACCCAGGAGAAATTTACCTTTGCGGGATTCTCGGGGGCGAGTTATAGCGAAGACGGCAAGATGATTGCGACGGTTTCCAAGACCGAGCCCATTACGATATGGGATGCGGGGACCGGGACGAAGCGCAACGAGATTACCCAACAAATACAATACGTATTTGAGACCTCGTTCAGCCCGGACAATACCCGGCTTGCAGGTTGCGCCATCGGTGGGTCGATCCGGGTGTGGGACATCTCGACTGGTGCCGTGCTGGCCACGATGCGCGGTCATACCGAGACTACGGACATCTGCCGCTTCTTGCCAGGCGGACAACGAGTCGTCAGCGCGTCGAAGGACGATACGGTCCGCATTTGGGATGCGTCGACCGGCGCGGAATTGCTCAAGTTTTCTAGCCACACCGGCGATGTCGGGCCTATCGCGGTCAACCTCGATGGTTCGCGAATCCTATCGGTGGCGATCCAGCCACGGGAGGTGTACCTGTGGGATTCGGCGACTGGACAAGTAGTCCTGTCGCTCAAGGGATCGTTCGCGGATTTTAGCGCCGACGGCCAACGCATCGTCACCGTGGATGGCGCCGCCGGGGCAATTTGGGATGCTGCGGGCGGCGCACAAATCGCGACGCTTGCCCAAGGTCCAACCGATCATGAGCGCGTTCTTCTGAACCCGAATGGGACCCAAGCGGTAACTCTGGATTCGGACGGCGTCATGCGCATATACGATGCGTCCAGCGGCCAAAAAAGCTTCGACTTACGCGGTCCAGAAACGACCCAGGGGCTGTCGTTTTCCCGGGATGGAACGCGCCTGTTGACGTGGTCGTTGGACGATCGGGCGCGGCTCTGGGACACGCAGACTGGAAGAATGTCCGCGGAAGTCGGCGGGCACCAAGGTGGGATGCGTGCCGCCGTGTTTTCTCCGAAAGGGGGCGACTTTTACCCGGCCTCGTTCGAGCCCAGCGTCAAGTTGTGGGATTTGGGCACCGATATCCAGTTCGAGGTAGACGAACCTATCGTCGGTTTCGCGGGGCCCGTCAACTCTGGCCGGGTCGCCGTGCTAACAGGGCTCGGGATGCATTATGTTCTTGACTTGTCCCACAGGGAAACGGTCGCGGCATTTGAAGGTTTCGGGCTGGAGACGAAGACTCCCATGGCGCTGAGCCGGGATGGCCGGCGGATCGCGGCCGCCTTCGACGGTTTCACAACAATCGTCATCGATGTCGAGCACCGCGCTATTCTTTCGAGCTTCATGGGGCATCAAGGCGAAGTTCGCGACGTCGCGTTCAGTCCCGACGGCGTCACCATCGCCACGGCCTCCTGGGACCATACGGTGGCCCAGTGGAACGCCGAGACAGGAGTCGAAGTGCGCCGATATACCGGGCACGCGGACGACGTCAACACGGTGGCGTTCAATCCGGACGGGACGAAACTTGCCGCCGGGTCCGAGGATGGGACGGTGCGGCTATGGGACGTCGGCACCGGGGCGCTGTTGCATGTTCTCGCGGGTCACGAGGCGCCCGTTCTCGATGTTAACTTCAGCGCCGACGGAGCGCGGCTCGTTTCCGCGTCGTCGGATATGAGTGCCCGGATCTGGGACAGCCAGTCGGGGACTTTGGTCGAGGCATTGAAAGGCCATTCAAACGCCGTCGCGTCTGCCGTGTTTAGCCCCGACGGGAGCCGCGTCGTCACCAGCGAAGAGGGTGCCTCCGCGAAACTGTGGCAGGTATCCAATGGACAGGAACTCATTACGCTAACCCGTGAGAACGGGTTTTGCCTGGGTCTGGGCTTCGATTCGACGGGACAGAATCTACTTGCCGGCACAAGCGATGGCAGCGTACTCGCGTTGGAAGCGGCCCCCTGGCGCACGGGCGATCTGCCCGGCGAGGCGGCGCAGTCTTGGGATGAACGCTTCGCTCTCCACAGGTCCTCGCAATCCGCTCATGTGGCCCCGGCCTGGATCGATGGAGACACGGTCTCGCTCGTCATCGTCACCGCGCAGGATATCCTTGTTGAACGGCTCACGCGCCTTCGCGATGCGCTTGCCGCGCCCGAGGCCACCGCGGCCCTGTCCGCCGCCGGTGGCTTGCCCCTCGGTCCCAGTCCCGCCCTCGACGCCCTGAAACGCCTGTGTCTGCGCGAGGGCGACCGGATATCGCGCATCAACGGCACCCCGCTCGCGGACACCGTCGCGGCGGTCAACGCGCTCGACGCGGCCATCGCGGGAGCACGGGCCGTTCCCCCAGGGCCGGTATCCTTCGAATTGCTACGGGGCGAGACGCATTTCCTCGCCATGATCTTGACGCTTCAACGCGAGGAACGGACAGTCGAAGTCAAGATAACCCGAGAACGGGCAACGGAGATTCTCGATGAGCAACTCGATGGCCTAAAAGACACTCCGGTGGCAAACTACCGGGCTTGGGCATCAACTATCGGCGAGATATCTCCCAGTACCGATGCCGACGCTGTTCCCTTCATTCGCGTCAGCTCACGGAACAGCATACAAGACCAATACGTCGCGGAGTCGGGCATGGCGCCAAACGACCGGATAATCAAGGTGGATGGCGGACC